>JAGXRU010000278.1 GCA_018335765.1 Alkaliphilus sp. | reverse complement strand
CAAGGCTCATGTAATATTGGTTGATGATGAAATTACGACAGGAAAGACTGCCTTAAATCTTATAGAAGCTATTCACAAAGTTCACCCGAGAGAAAGCTATACCGTTGTATCGATTTTGGATTGGAGAACTGATGAGCATAAGAAACGCTTCGCTGCGAAGGAAAAGGAACTTGGTATTAGGATCTGTACGGTAGCTTTATTGTCTGGGAGCATTGAAGTTAAAGGAGAACCTGTTGAGATAAATGATACATCTTCACAGGAAGCAAGCATGACTATGGAGGAGGGCGAGTCGAAAACCTTTATACATAAACTGCAAAAAATGAGCAACCTTTTTCAACCCTTGCTACTGTCGTCAATAGATAGTGAGAATCAGATAAATAATCAACCCTACATTAAAGAAACAGGTAGATTTGGGATTGATTCAAAAGACGTTGAAAAGCTTCACGAAGAAGTTATCGATATTGCTAACAGGCTTAGCTGTTTAAGAAGCGGGCCAAATACCTTGTGTTTAGGAACAGGGGAGTTCATGTATATTCCCTTGAAAATATCTGCTTCAATGGGTGAGGGTGTAGTCTATCATTCCACCACCAGAAGTCCTATATATCCGAGTAATCAGCAGGGATATTGTATAAAGAATGCCTATTCGTTTCCATGCCCGTATGATTTTACGGTGACAAATTATCTTTATAATATCCCCTATGGTCACTATGATGACTTATTTCTATTCTTAGAAAGAGAAGTCGAAGAAATTAAATTGGAGCCTCTGTTGAGGGTACTTAGAGTATTGGGAATACCAAATATTCATGTGATTTATTGCATGGGCAATGAGGACAATATGGCTGACCCTGTGTTGATGGGGAGTTATAGTACCGATGATAATATATTTTTATTGAAGGATGTCGGTAATGCTATTGATGAAAGGAAAACAGAGGATAGAGAGGAGGCTATTCAGGGTGGGGAACACTACTCGGAAACGCTTCCGGTAGAATATAAGCCTTCTAAGGGCTATATGGATTTATTTCATTACTCTCTCAACAAATTTTCTCAAAAGCTGGCACTGGCTGTGGCAGTGGTTTCGGAACGGATTTTGAAGAACCGAGGAAAAAATTTAACCTTGGTATCTTTGGCTAGGGCTGGAACACCCATAGGTATTTTAATAAAAAGATATCTGTTTTTTAAATATGGCTTGGATTTACCCCATTACAGCATATCCATCATTAGGGGAAAGGGATTTGATGAAAATGCGGTGAGGTTTATTTTAAAAAATCATCCTTGTAGAGATATACAGTTTGTTGATGGTTGGACTGGAAAAGGAGCCATAACTAAGGTTTTAACCAAAGCCTGCAAAGACTTTAAAACAAAGTATGGTATTTCTTTGGAGGATGATTTAGCTGTGTTAGCTGATCCAGGGCATTGTGTCAGAACCTATGGAACTCGTGAAGATTTTTTGATTGCCAGTTCCTGCTTGAACTCCACTGTATCTGGATTGCTTAGTCGGACGATCCATAGACAGGATCTTATAGGTGACAATGATTTTCATGGAGCGAAATATTATAAGGAGTTAGAAGAAGAAGATGTATCCAACTTGTTTATCGATACTGTCACAGACCAATTTCCAATGATTTTAGATAAAGTTGACAGTCAGACAGCAGAAATTGAAAAAAACTTTTCTGAGCCCAATTGGCTTGGCTTGAAAGACATGGAAAAAATACAAAAGGAATTTTGTATTGAAGATATGAATTTGATCAAACCGGGAATAGGGGAAACCACTAGAGTCCTCCTGAGGCGAATGCCATGGAAAATACTGGTTAAGGATTTAGAAAACCCTAATCTAGAGCATATTCTTTTTTTGGCAAAGGAAAAAACTGTACCAGTGGTAGTCTATCCTAGCATGATATATCAATGCTGTGGATTGATAAAACCTTGGGAGGGAGAGTAGATGTTATTTGCCAGCGATTTAGATCAAACCCTTATTTATTCAAGGAGATTTTTATATGAGGGAGTATATAATGATGTCAAACCAGTAGAAAAGAAAAAAAATGAATATATATCATTTATGACAAATGCTAGCGTGGAGAAGCTACAGCAGTTGGTCAAGAAGGTTTTGTTCATACCCGTTACTACCAGAACCATGGAGCAATATAATAGGATTTTCTACATAGCTCAAGAAATAAGACCAAGATATGCCATAGTCAGCAATGGAGCCCATGTCCTGATAGATGGGATAATAGACAGGCAGTGGGAAGACAAAATCCAGAGATTGTTGAAGGAAAAGTGTCTGGATATTAGCGAAATTCTTCATAGATTTGATAATTTGAAATCAGAAGAATGGGTGCTTGAACATCGAAAGCCAGATGATTTGTTTAGCTGTTGCATAGTGGATCGAACTAAAATTCCGGTTGCTGAATTGTCAGTTTTTGAAGCTTGGTTAGGAGAAAACAATTGGGCACTTTCTCTTCAGGGAAGGAAGCTTTACTTTGTTCCGAAGCGTATATGCAAGGGCGCTGCCATCGAATATATAAAGAAAAAAGAAGGCTGCAGCTTAGTGATTGCAGCTGGGGATTCTCTATTAGATTTGCCCATGTTGAGCATGGCTGACTATGCCCTATGCCCTTCGCATGGGGAATTGAAAAAATCTATTTTTGAGGGATTGAAAGTAAATAAGGATATAGAGTTCACAAAGACTGAAGGCATATATGCAGCTGAAGAGATATTAGAAAGGGTTAATGAAATAATAAGCAAGAGGAGTTACAGGGGATGAAATCCCCTGCCCGCTTCCAGGAAAGTGTTCCGACAGCATCGAAGACGCTATTTCTATAAGTTTAATTTCTGAGCTACATCCTGATAAGAAGGTTCCTTAATATATATGGCTTCATAATCTTTTCGAGCTTTGGCATACTGACCAAGCTCCTCAAACATCTGTCCCCTGAGGTAGCGAATATCAAGCAATAACTCATGGGGGCGATCTTTGGTTTTCTTGGTAAGGATATTAAGCTGCTGTATTGCCGCATCGATTAAATGAAGTCTATATAGGGCGTATGCCCTAAGATAAAGTATGTTAGTATCTATGGGGTCATCATTTTCCATGGCCTTTGTCAGCTCTACAACATCTTTCAAATCATTGAGGGATGATTTTTTGTCCATTGCTACCAAATCTACCAATGAAAGGCAAATCACAGAGTCGCTGGGGTTTTCATTCCAGATTTCCGATAGAATAGAAAAAGCTTCTTCGTATCTTCCTTGATGTTGATAGGCTTCCACCAGAGATAAAGTCAAACCTCTCTTGTCTAGTTGTATGGGTGCTTCTATATTATCAGTTAGTTCTAATAATAACTCAAAGTCCTTTTGGACTTTGTTTATAACACATCCCAACTTGTCTATACTATTCTTGCATTTTATCAAGTGTTTTTCAGATGTCGTATAATTGCCAAAGCCTAAAGATATGTATCCGCACATGAAATCTCCGTCAGTACAGGATGAAAGCTCAAATTCTTTAATTGCCTCATGGAGCTTACCAGCGGACATAAATTGCATTCCTTTAGCAAAATATTTTTCTTCTGAGGATGTAAAAATTTTTTGAAAGAAACCGCCGGAAGTAGAAGTGTTCACAGAGGGCGCAGTGAGGACAGATTTATTATTTTTCCAGCTTTTGGAGGTGGTATAATAAAGACCGGTCCCAGGCAAACCAAAGGTTGTTCTTGTTCCCTTCCCTCCTACAGTATATTTTAGCCCTTTAGGACCAAAGGATAGAGATGGTCCTGACTTACTGAGATTCAATGAAATTCCAGGAACAATTGAAATTCTTTTGAAAAATCTTAAACCCACAAAGATTTCCCCCCATCAATTTTAGTTAAGGATAATTCTGACATTTTTATTATATAATAGTTTGTGTATTAATGGGTCACAAATCAATAATATTTAAATAGGAATTTAAAAAGGAAGGATTGTTTTGTTAAGCGATTAACGAACCTGGTCACGAAAGTGTCCGTGCGAGTGAGTGAACACTTCATCTGAATTAAGTTCCGCTTTATATTGAAATCTATTCATAATTTGTATACACTATCTATATACGACTATTTCAGATTAATTGAAGCCTTTTGATCATTTCGGAAAAAAGGATGTGGACAATATTTTTAATCTATTTAAAAGAAGAAATGAAATTCAGACTCATGACGATGATACTGGTATAATAAGTGTTAAGGAAAATGCTCGTGAAACCTTGGAATCAGCTAAAGAGTCTTTAGATAAAATAGAGGTTGTCATGTTTAAAATAAAGGAACAGGATTTTTTTGTAGACTTGCTGGCTTTTAATGCTTATTATTCTGCCATTATTCAATTTTACAAGAATAATATTGAGGCTATCATTTCAGTTAATGAGTTGCTTCTGTTAAAGTATATAGATATGGTATATGATATTTTAGATAGCTTTGATGAACGTTATGCCACCAGGGAACAAAAGGAAGAGTTTTCTGTGACACTCGATACCATTAATAAGAAGCTCTATACCACTATACAAAATATAAAAGAACAGCAGAGTTTGGATTTAAATGTGGATTTAAAAACAATAAGAGATTTAATAAAATTGGATTTTTAATGATCTAATAACAAGGACGGAGGAGGAAATATATGGGATTTCAGGATTTGCTTACATCTATTGAGGGTGAAAAAAACGATTTTTACAAAAAACCGGAGGAAAATCAGCAAAATACTTCCTTGTTTCAGCCTGAACAGAGGATTACGGTAGATTTGTCTAAATTTAACCAAAATGAACTAAAGGTTGTTAACAAGCTTAAAGAGGAGATGGATTTATCCAGTTCTAATGGAATTTCGCATTTTGGTTCAGAGATACAAGCGAATATAGCCAAGTTTGCTGATGGTATTTTAGAAGGTGTTAAAACTAAGGACACTGGAATTGTGGGATCAAATTTAACCACATTGTTATCAACAATCCAAGGGGTTGATATGGAGTCTTTGCAGGAGAAGAAATCTGTTATGAGCAGAATACCATTATTAGGAAGAATGATAAAAACTGCTGAGACCACAAAAATAAAACTTCAAAGCGTAACAGAAACAGTAGACAGAATAGTTGTATCCTTGGATACGGCAAAAAAAGAGTTGATACGAGATGTGAATGTTCTTGACACATTGTATAATAAGAACCTTGAATATCTTCGAAGTTTGGAAATGTATATTGCCGCTGGAGAAGTAAGGCATAACGAACTCAGTGAAACCATATTGGTTCAATTGAGAAATAGAGCAGAGCAATCAAGGGATATGTTGGATATACAAAAATACAATGATTTTGGTCAAGCTCTAAATGAGATGGAAAAAAGGATATATGATTTAAAATTGAGCAGAGAAATTTCCTTGCAAACATTACCTCAAATACGGTTGCTTCAGAGTAACGATAAGATCCTAGCTAATAAGATTCAGTCTAGTATTTTAACAACCATTCCTATTTGGAAAAACCAGATTGCATTATCCATTTCCTTAAACAAACAAAAAACCGCCTTAGAACTTCAGAAGAAGGTATCAGAAACAACTGAGGATATGCTAAAGAAAAATGCAGAACTGCTAAAGATGAACTCTATAGAGATTGCCAAGGAAAGCGAAAGAGGAATAATAAGCATAGAAACATTGAGAGAAACCCATACAAAGCTTATTGAAACCATCACAGAATCCATGAAAATATATGAAGAAGGCAAGAAAAAGAGAATTGCAGTGGAGCAAGAGCTGATAGAGTTAGAGAATACACAAAAACAAAAACTTTTAGCAACTCGCAGTAGATAGGACATCTATTCACCAGCCCTAGCTGGTAGGAAAAAAGGTGATTGAATGAATAGAAAAGAATGTCTTGACTTAATGATGGAATATTTTAAGCCAGAGAGTGCTATTAATTATCTGAAAAATCCGGATTTTGAGCTTAAAAGTCATATTTTCTACTATAGAGATATTTTTAAAGATATTGAAGAAATAAAGATACTTAGAATAAGTTCAAAAAATAGTTCGGATAATATAGTATTTGATGTTTATTATGTTTCACAAGAATTTGATGGTTTATTTCATGGCTATTTCAGGATAAAACCAGAAACTGAGATGGCAGAAAAGCTATTTGAAAATATCAGCAAGGTGGCTACAGATTTAGGGCAGTATTTTTATTATGTATATAAGAACAGTGAAATTCTAAAGATCTATTTAATTTCTGGAAATCTGGAAAATGCATTAGCCCATTGTAAAAACAAAGACTTTCAACAAAACTTCGTGGAAATAAAAAAAGCTACCCAATTGGAGATTGCCAAATTTTCTACCCAGAGTTTAAAAACCATATTATTAAGGAGAGAGCTTCTTGAGAAGTATATTACAAATTTTATCAAGATGAATTCAAAGTGTTCAGATCGGGTAAAAATGTTTTTGATAAACTTATTGTCAAGTAAGTATGCTGGGCATATATGCCTTATACCAAAGAGAGCGGAAATCAAAAATTTCATACAGGTAACAACAGAGCAAGTTTTCTTCAATGACAATTTAAGCATACCTATTTATGGTTTATTAGATTATGCTGTGAATTATAATTGTGTTTTATTTGTGAAGCTAGATTTCGATTTCAAAGGTGGAGAGGCTATTGGAAAAGGTAATGATTAAAGGCGAAAAAATTGTCATAAGCAGGATGAACGATCCATCACAGCAGTTTGTTTTTGAGCTTTCGTATCCAAGGATCAATAAATATTTATATGACATTGATCCTTTTACTTTTATGATGGATGAAAAGGGTAAAATATTGGAAGATGAAATTATTTTTTATAACAATCCTTTCAATGACAATGACGCTGTAAACTATAAAGAAGTCTACAAATCAGAAAAAGTATATAAAAGCTTTGAAATCAATATTAATAAAATGCCAAAGGAAGTGCAGGCAATATCTCTTGTCATGTCAGTATATTGCAAGAATAGAAATAAAGATAATAAGCCTCTATTTGTTGAATTTGATTTAGAAGTCATCAATAAGACTCAAAGAAGCACATTGTTTTCAAGTGTTGATAATTTTGATGTCATGAGATATAAAACCTTTGTCCTTGGAGAAATATACAAATACAGAAACAGTTGGAAATACAATGCTGTTAAACAGGAAATGGATGATGAATTGATGAAGGTATTGAGGAAAATGTATCAAATCAAAATATTTAAGTAAAAATAGTTGTTAGTAGATAATTTAAATATAAAAATGGTAGAGATAAATTAATTTTTTAGGAGGTTCTATGAATTCAATTAAGTTAATCGCCACGTCCACATTTGGACTTGAGGAAATGGTAAAGCTAGAAGTAAAGAAGCTAGGATATGAAAATCTAGAGGTGGAAAATGGGCGGGTAACATTCGAGGCAGATCTAGCTGCTATCCCTAAAGCAAATCTTTGGTTAAGAACTGCAGATCGTGTATTGTTAAAGATGGGGGAATTTGAAGCAACTAGTTTTGAAGAACTTTTTCAACAAACCAGAGCACTGCCTTGGGAAACTTGGATTCCTGAAAATGGGAAATTTTCAGTTTCGGGCAAATCAATAAAATCCCAGTTATTCAGTGTTTCTGACTGTCAGGCAATTGTTAAGAAAGCTATTGTTGAAAGGCTCAAGGAAACCTATCATGTGGATTGGTTTTCAGAAGATGGTCCTGAATATCCTGTTGAAGTGGCTCTTTTAAAAGACAGGACAACTTTAACCATTGATACGAGTGGAGCAGGTCTGCATAAGAGAGGATATAGGGAACATGCCTTAGAAGCACCCTTGAAAGAAACATTAGCAGCCGCAATGGTTTTGTTGAGTAGATGGAGGGAAGATCGAGTTTTGATTGATCCGCTTTGCGGATCAGGGACGATACTGATAGAAGCTGCCATGATAGGGAGAAATATGGCTCCTGGATTACAACGGAGCTTTGTGTCAGAGGGGTGGCCTATTATTCCTAGACAGCTTTGGAAGGATGCCCGGGCAGAAGCTTTAAAAGCAATAAGGCAGGATGAAAGAATCAATATAATAGGCTATGATGTGGATGAAAAGGCGATAATGATTGCTAAAGAAAATGCATATAGAGCGGGAGTGGATGATTGCATAAGCTTTGTTGCTCAGGATATCGAAAAATTAAGGTCAGATTCTCAGTATGGCTATATTATTTGCAATCCCCCATATGGTGAACGATTAGGAGAAAAAGAGGAAGTTGAGAAGCTCTATAAAAGAATGGGACAGATTTTCAAGAAACTTGAAACCTGGTCAGTATATGTTATTACTTCCCATGAAGAATTTGAACAGATATATGGGAAAAGATCCAGTAAAAAAAGAAAATTGTACAATGGAAGAATAAAGGTTGATTATTATCAATTTTTTGGTCCTAAGCCTCCAAATGAATTATTTGGAACACTGAAAGAATAATATTTATTTCAGCGATAATTTAGGGGTAAATAACATGTAACGGTTGATATTTTAAGTGAACAGTTAGGAGGGATTTCCTTGTTAAAATTGTTGCCTCAGAATACTGCATTATTGGTTATTGATGTTCAATGGGATTTTTGGCGGATTAAGTTGCCACAGGTTCCACCAGCCCTTTTTTTAAAAAAGCTAAAAAAACTGATAGGCTTTTGTAGAGAAAAAGGCATAAAAGTTATTTATATTAAACATGTCAGCAGAAGCGAAATGAGTACCTATTTTAATGAAGGTACTGAAGGGGTGGAGATTATGGAAGAAATTAAACCCTTAGATGATGAGGCTGTAATTGTGAAACATTCCCCTGGAGCTTTTTTTAATACGAATTTGCAAGAACTGCTGAAAGAGAATAATATAGATAGCTTATTAATAACTGGCTTGATGACAGATCATTGCTGTGACACTACCACAAGAGAAGCACATGCCCTTGCATATAGAAATTATTTTATCAATGATTGTACGGCAACCTTTGACATGAAGGATAGAGAAGGTAATAATATCTCTCGTGAAGAAATTCAGAGAATAGAGTTGGCTATACTATCCAATGGTTTTGCAACTTGTTTGAATTCAGATGAACTAATGGATTGTTTTCAAAGTAATGATTAAAGCATAAAAATTTTGATAAATTATGGAGATGATGTGTTGAGAAATATTAAACTGACAATTGAGTATGATGGTTCGAGGTATAGAGGATGGCAGCGATTGAACGATTCTGAAAATACTATACAAGGAAAAATTGAGAGTGTTTTGAGAATAATGACTCAAGAGAAAATAGAATTGATAGGTTCTGGAAGAACTGATGCCGGAGCCCATGCTTTTAATCAAGTGGCAAGCTTCAAAACAAATTCAGATATGAAAATTCAGAGCATAAAATCTTACTGCAATCAATATTTACCAGAGGATATTGTAATTAAAGCTGTAGAGGAAGAAGATGAAAAATTTCATGCTAGATATAATGCCACCAGTAAAAAATACATGTATAGAATATGGAGATCAGAATCGCCCACACCATTTCATAGAAAATACACTTACCATATGGCTCGAAAGCTTGATATGAAGGCTATGAAGAAGGCAACTAGTTTTTTAATAGGGGAACATGACTTCCAAGCTTTTTCCTCCGTAAAATCTAAAAAAAAATCCACCTTAAGGAAAATATTTTCTATTGAAATAATTGAGAAGGGGGAAGAACTTAAAATTATATTTCATGGGAATGGATTTCTACATAATATGGTTAGAATTTTGGTAGGGACGATCATA
>JAGXRU010000277.1 GCA_018335765.1 Alkaliphilus sp. | reverse complement strand
CCTTTAAAATTAGGAGGGGTTTTAATGAAGTCTTTGATGGAATTGGCAAAAATCCGAGAAGAAGCAATGAAAAAAGTGGATATTAGAAATGACAGAGAAGGTACAAGAATAGTTGTAGGTATGGCAACCTGTGGTATTTCTGCCGGAGCAAGACCTGTACTGATGGCAGCTGTTGAAGAAGTAAGAACAAGAAACTTGCAAGAAATAGTAGTAAGTCAAACAGGCTGTATCGGCATTTGCAGATTAGAGCCATTGGTGGAAGTATATAAGCAAGGAGAAGAAAAGGTAACGTATGTGGAAATGACGGCTGACAAAATGAAAAGAGTGATAGCTGAACATATTGTAAATGGTAAAGTTGTCAATGAATACACAATCGGTTCAGTAAAATAATTTAACAATTAATTGTAGGGAGGCTAAACCATGGAATTATATAGATCGCATGTTTTGGTCTGTGGTGGTACAGGATGTACTTCTTCAGGATCAATAAGCATTGAAGATGCACTAAAGACTGAATTAGCAAAACATAAGCTCGAAAAAGAAGTAAAAATGGTCAGAACAGGATGTTTCGGACTTTGCGAGGCAGGACCTATTGTGATAGTTTACCCAGAAGGTGCATTCTACAGCCAAGTTAAAGCTGAAGATATATCAAGAATAACTGAAGAACATTTATTGAAGGGAAGAATCGTTACTGATCTTTTATTTAAGGAAGCTGTTGTGGAAGATCAAGTTCGTTCCATAAATGAAATTGATTTTTATAGAAAACAAAAAAGGGTAGCCTTAAGAAACTGCGGTGTAATCGATCCGGAAGATATCACTGAATATATTGCCTTTGACGGTTATAAAGCATTGGGCAAAGTGCTTACAGAGATGACGAAAGAGGAATTAATCGAAACCATAAAAAAATCAGGACTTCGTGGTCGTGGCGGCGGAGGGTTTCCAACGGGTTTAAAGTGGGAATTTACCTATAAGGCAACAGGAACTCAAAAATACGTGGTATGTAATGCTGATGAAGGGGATCCAGGAGCTTTCATGGATAGATCCGTACTTGAAGGAGATCCACACGCATTAATTGAAGCCATGGCTATTGCTGGTTATGCTGTCGGAGCAAATCAAGGTTATGTGTATGTTAGGGCGGAGTATCCGATTGCGGTTCACAGACTTCAAATTGCCATAGATCAAGCCAGAGAAAATGAACTGTTAGGAAAAAATATTTTCGACACTGGATTTGATTTTGACCTAGAGATCAGATTAGGAGCTGGAGCCTTTGTATGCGGTGAGGAAACAGCACTTTTAAATTCTATAGAAGGAAAAAGAGGTATGCCAAGACCAAGACCTCCATTCCCAGCCATTAAAGGTCTATGGGAGAAACCAACACTGTTAAGCAATGTTGAAACCTATGCAAACATACCACAGATTATTTTAAATGGAGCTGAATGGTTTGCAGGTATTGGTACAGAGAAATCTAAGGGAACTAAGGTGTTTGCGTTAGGTGGAAAAATTAATAATACGGGATTGCTGGAAATCCCTATGGGAACAACTTTGAGAGAAGTAATTTTTGAAATTGGTGGAGGAATTCCAGATGGAAAAGCCTTTAAAGCAGTTCAAACAGGGGGTCCTTCTGGTGGTTGTATTGCAACTGAACACTTAGACACACCAATAGATTATGATAATTTAATATCCCTAGGCTCCATGATGGGCTCTGGCGGTATGATTGTTATGGATGAAGACAATTGCATGGTAGATATAGCTAGATTCTTCTTAGACTTTACGGTAGATGAGTCTTGTGGAAAATGCCCTCCTTGCAGAATAGGAACAAAGAGAATGCTAGAACTTTTGGATAAAATCACCGAAGGTAATGGAGAAGACGGAGATATTGAAAAACTAGAAAAACTTGCTGTAAATATTAAGGCTTCTTCTTTGTGCGGACTTGGACAAACTGCTCCAAACCCTGTATTATCAACTATAAAATATTTCAGACATGAATATGAAGCCCATGTATACGATAAGAAATGTCCATCAGGAGTTTGTCAAAACCTGTTGAACTATGTCATAACTAATGATTGCAAGGGATGCACACTATGCAAAAAAGTATGTCCTGTTAATGCCATTTCTGGTGAAGTAAAGAAGCTTCATACAATTAGTGATGCATGTATTAAGTGTGGGGCTTGTGTGGATAAGTGTCCGTTCAAAGCAATTATTAAACAGTAGTGTGCGGTAACTAATTGAAAAGGAGTGTGTCCAAAGTGGAAAAAGTTTCTTTGACGATAGATAATATACATGTTGAAGTACCCAAAAACTATACAATACTTGAAGCCGCTAAAACAGTAGGCATTGACATTCCTACATTATGCTACATGAAAGAAATTAATGAAGTGGGAGCATGCAGAGTATGTCTTGTGGAGGTAAAGGGAGCAAGAGGGCTACAAGCGTCTTGTGTACATCCTGTTTCAGAAGGTATGGTTATTAAAACAAATAATAAAAAGGTTAGAGATGCTAGAAAAGCAACTGTAGAGTTGATTCTTTCTAATCATAATAGAGAATGTCTAACCTGCTTTAGAAATAAAAATTGCGAGCTGCAAAGCTTGTCAGAATCTCTGAATATAAGTGAAATTCCATTTGATGGCATCAAAGCAGTTGCTGAGATAGATGATAAATCCCATTCGATTGTAAGAGATCCGAGCAAATGTATCCTTTGTGGAAGATGTGTTAATGTATGTAAAAATGTTCAGGGTATTGGCATCCTTGAATTTACAAATAGGGGGTTTAATACAGAGGTATCTCCTGCCTTTAATTGGAGTATGGCAGATACTCCCTGCGTATATTGTGGACAGTGTATTGTAGCTTGTCCTGTGGCTGCTTTAAGAGAAAAAGAAGACATTGATAGAGTTTGGGATGCTATAGAAGATCCAAATTTACATGTGGTTGTACAAACAGCTCCTGCTGTAAGAGCAGCACTGGGAGAAGAATTTGGTCTTCCGATTGGAACTAGAGTAACAGGAAAAATGGTAGCAGCTTTAAAGAGATTAGGTTTTAACAAAGTATATGATACTAACTTTGGTGCGGATTTGACTATTTTAGAAGAAGGCACAGAGTTGTTAGACAGAATTCAAAATGGTGGGAAGTTACCAATGATTACTTCATGTTCACCGGGATGGATAAGATATTGTGAATTCAATTATCCGGAATTCCTTGAGAATTTGTCTACCTGCAAATCACCTCATCAGATGATGGGAGCTATAATCAAGTCATACTATGCTAAAATAAACAATATTGATCCGAAAAATATATTTGTTGTTTCTATCATGCCTTGCACATCTAAGAAAACAGAGTCTGCAAGACCAGAGATGAAGGGTACAGGTTATGAGGATGTGGATGCGGTTCTTACTACAAGAGAATTAGCTAAGATGATAAAGCAAGCGAGAATTGAATTTTTAAAGCTTTCTGATGAAAAATTTGATCAAGACCTTCTGGGAGAATATACTGGTGCCGGCGTAATCTTCGGAGCAACCGGTGGTGTAATGGAGGCAGCACTAAGAACTGTGGCTGAGATTCTTGAGGGCAAGTCCTTGGAAAATATTGAATACAACGCAGTAAGGGGTATAGATGGCATTAAAGAAGCGACGCTTACTCTTGGCGGTATTGAAGTGAAAGTTGCGGTAGCTCATGGTACAGCCAGTGCAAAAAAAGTACTGGAGATGATCAAATCAGGAGAGAAGAACTATCACTTTATTGAGGTCATGGGTTGCAGTGGCGGTTGTGTTACGGGCGGTGGCCAGCCTCAAGTATGTTCCAAAATAGTAATGGATGTGGATATTAGGGTTGAGAGAGCAAAAGCTCTATATGAAGAAGATAGAGTAATGGAATACAGAAAATCGCATGAAAATCCAATGATCAAAAAATTATATGATGAGTATTTAGGAAAGCCAAACGGTCATAAGGCTCATGAGCTACTGCATACGCATTATGTGGCGAGAGAGAAATTTCCGACAGGAAACAGTGAAAAAGAAAGTTGTAAAAAAGACGCTTCAGGTAAAAATTGTCATTGTTAATAAATATAAAAAACGCAGGTGTAAAAGCCTGCGTTTTTTATTAAATAGAGGACTCAAAATGGTATAATAGGGTGTAACCGATGAAATGATGAGCATAAAGCCAATTGGCAGTCTTAGGATTTTGGGTAATCGGATAATGACAAACTAAAGGGTGATTTAATTGACTGATAAAGAAAAATTTTGTGCATATGTGGCAGAGTTGGCTATAAGATCTATGCTATATGAAGTTTCAGCTTCACCAAAACCAGGGTTGGTGGATAGATTTAATTCAGGAGCCCATGGGGATATGGATTTTTATACCTTTATGGCAAGTACGGCTGCTTTGAGTCATACTTTATATCAGTGTGCAATTGAAGGTGCGAACTGGAAAGGTGAAAAAGATGAGGATTTGCTCAATCAGTTGAAGATAATAGGTGTTGAAGGCGAAAAAAGAATGTTTGCGGCTACGAAAGGTGTTAACACTCACAAGGGTTTGCTTTTTTCATTGGGGATTATTTCTGCTGCAGCAGGAAAAATTCACGGAGAAACAGGCAATCTTAATATTGAGCCACAGCTCATTTGCAGGGAGGTTAAGAGAATTACCCATGGAATTTCCCTTAGAGAATTAGGGAAAAATAATAAGGAAAAAACCTATGGAGAAAGACTCTTTCAAAAATATGGGGTTAGAGGAATTCGTGGAGAGGTGGAGGAAGGTTTTCCAACGGTATGTACCTATTCACTACCTATTTTAAAAGACCTTCTGAAAAAAAGGGAAACTTCATTAAATGATATATTTGTTCAGATTCTTCTTCATTTGATGGTTAATACTGAAGACAGTAATATATTGGGAAGGCATGGCTTTGAAACATTAAATTATGTTAAGAGAATTTCTCAAGAAGCTTTAGATGCCGGAGGGATGTTCTCTGAATTAGGTAGAAATAAAATTATAGAAATGGATGAAATATTTACAGAAAGAAATATTAGCCCAGGAGGGTCTGCTGATCTTCTTGCAGTTACGATAATGCTTTATTTGTTAGAGATGTGATTACTCAACTATATAGTTATGACATGATTAAGCACAGTACCAATATTTCATCTTGCATATTTCCCGGGAAAAAGGTAGAATAATGTTAGAATCTGACTGATGGATTAAATTCATCAGGAGGAATAAAAAATTAAGCTAATTGCAAGGAATATCTAAGCAAAAGGGGTTAGGGTGATGATAATGGGGATAATCTGAACTTTCCTTGCTTAGGAAGGTTTTTTTGTTTTTGAATTGTTGAAAGGAGAATTGCCTTGAATACTAGGATCGGTGTGGTTGCTATTATCATTGAAGAAAAGGAAAGTGTAGAAATAGTGAATAAATTGTTAAGCAATTATGGGAATATTATAGTTGGAAGAATGGGTGTACCCTACAAAGAAAAAAATTTAAGTGTGATTTCTGTTATTGTAGATGGCACGACAGACGAAATTGGTGCGTTGACAGGCAAGCTTGGAAGATTATCCGGAGTTTCTGTTAAAAGTGCCTTAACTCAAAAGTAAAGATGGAGGTTAATTATGGAAAATGAAAATATAATCAATGAACAAAAAATATTTAGCTTGCTTGATCAAGGGAAACAGGCTACAAGGGAAGAAATTTTTGAGATTATTGAAAAGGCTAAGGATTGTTATGGCTTGACCCTTGAAGAAGCTGCGGTGTTAATTCAAACAGAAGACAAAGAAATATTAGAAACCTTGTTTGAAACTGCAAAAATGATTAAGGAAGAAATTTATGGAAACAGAATCGTGGTTTTTGCACCTCTGTATACTAGCAATGAATGTACGAATAATTGTCTGTACTGTGGATTTCGTGCGGAAAACAGAACACTCCACCGAAAAACCTTGAACATACAAGAAATTGTGCAGGAAGCTCAGGCTATCGAACAACAGGGACACAAGAGGATATTATTGGTATGCGGAGAAGACAACAAAAAAACTCACATACAACATATTACCGAGGCTGTTCAAGCTATTTATAGGGGATCAGATATACGGAGAATAAATGTGAATGCCGCACCTATGAGTGTCGAGGAATTTAAACTATTAAAAGCCTCCGGAATAGGAACTTTTCAAATTTTCCAAGAGACCTATCATAGAGAAACCTATGCTAAGATGCATCCAACAGGAGCAAAATCAGATTATGACTATAGGTTAACTGCTGTCGAGAGAGCATTAGAGGCAGGTGTTGATGATTTTGGAATAGGCGTTCTTTTAGGATTATATGACTATAGGTTTGATGTGATGGCTGCTCTGATGCATTCTCAGTATATGGACGAAAAATATGGTGTAGGGCCTCATACTATTTCAGTACCTAGACTAAGGCCAGCTCTTGAGTCTGCTTTGAAAGAAGTCCCATACCCTGTGTCTGATCAAGACTTCAAAAAGATTGTGGCTGTCTATAGACTGACAGTACCTTATACTGGAATTATTCTATCTACCAGAGAACCGGCAGCCATAAGAGATGAGTTGTTAAGTCTTGGAGTTTCTCAAATCTCTGCAGGGTCTAAAACAAATCCCGGAGGATATGAAAAAGATGATAGGGAGGCAACGCAATTTGAAACCAGCGATGAACGATCCTTGGATGAAATGTTGCAGGTGGTTTGTGAACAAGGCCATCTTCCTAGTTTTTGTACCGCTTGCTATAGAGCTAATAGAACAGGGGCTGCCTTTATGGAATTAGCTAAGGATGCCCATATTCATGAATTTTGTCAACCTAATGCTATTTTAACTTTCAAAGAAAACTTGGTTCACTATGCTTCAGAGGATACGAAGACGAAGGGACAAAGATTGATTGCCGAGGAAATAGAAAAAATAAATGATGAAAAAGTGAAGGCGGAAACCGTAGAAAGATTAAAAAGAATTGAAAAAGGTGAGAAGGATCTTTACTTCTAAAGATACA
>JAGXRU010000276.1 GCA_018335765.1 Alkaliphilus sp. | reverse complement strand
TCTGCGATTTTTTGATGAGTCTTTTCTGAGAAGTCATTGAAGTTTATCATTGATTTGTTTTTTACAAATAGTTCTCTGTCAAGAATTAATAGCTTTAAAAGACATCTTTCCGCCTCTAAATATCCACTTTTCAAAACGACTGATACAGGCTGAATCCCATCTTTATTAGTATTCCTATCATATTTACTTCTATACTTTCCAGTGTTCAAAGGTATTTGATTATCCAGAAAACCACGTTTATCATTTCCATAAATTTCTGTTTTTATAGCATTTGCAGAAATATCCGTATCTAAAGAGATTTTATTGATATATGCATCCGCTACCACTGGGCTTTTAATAGTTTTGAGAACCTCGGTAATTGATTTAACAAATTTGATTTTACCTTCAACAGTAGATAAGTCATTATCCTTTTTAGATAAAAATATTTTATAGTCAATAAACGAATACGCATTATCCATTTCTTTTATGAAAGCACTTTTTCCTTTTTTTGAAACTAACTCATCGGGATCCTTTCCATCAGAAAGATGTATGACTTTAACCTGACAACCTTCTTCATTAAGCACATCCATTCCTCTAAGAGTTGCTGTCTGTCCTGCTGAATCAGTATCATATGCAAGAAATACTTCATCAGCATATTTTCTCAAAAGCCTTCCCTGATTCTTCGTTAGAGCTGTTCCCAATGAAGCTACTACGTTTTTTATATCATTTTGATATAATGAAATAACATCCATGTAACCTTCTACAATTATAATTCTCTTTTCATTTCCTAATTCCTTTTTAGCTAGATTTATACCAAAGAGATTATTTCCTTTACTAAAAACAGGGCTTTCTGGAGTATTTAAGTATTTTGGCAATGAATCATCTATGGTTCTACCTCCAAACCCAATAACCTTGCCTGCTGCGCTTATTATCGGAAACATTATTCTATTTCTAAACCTGTTGTAATAGCCATGCGACTCTTTTTTTTTAACAATTAGACCAGCTTCTTTAATAATTTCCATTTCATATCCTTTTAAGCTTAGGTACTTAATCAGATCGTCCCATGAATCATCAGCGAATCCTAAACCAAATTTTTTTATAGTATCTGGCTTTAATCCTCTTTTTTCAAAGTAAGCAAGTCCCTTAGATTGTCCTCCATAAAGATTCGAGTGATAAAACATTGCAGCTTCTCTATTTAATTCACATATTCTATTTTTTCGACTTAGTTCTTCTTTTTCCTTCTTTGATTCTACATTTTCTTCTATTCTTATACCCACTCGCTCTCCTAAAAGTGTTGTAGCTTCAACAAAATCCACATTCTCAATTTTCATAATGAATTTAATAACATCTCCAGTTTCTCCACAACCAAAACAGTGATAAAATTGTTTTTCTTCTAAAACACTGAATGATGGCGTCTTTTCCTTGTGAAATGGACATAAACCCATGTGATTTTGTCCGCTTTTTTTTAGTTGAACATATCTAGAAATTGTATCAATTATGTCGTTTTTTGTCTTGATTTCTTCAATAATCCTATCATTAATATTTATACTCATACCATCACCCATTGTATTTCATTAAATAATGTTTCTCCATCTATATTTAATTTCCTGCTTATATAATAATACTATTTAAACATTGTTAGAATCTAATGCAAACAGTATTACTTTTCACAATAGCTATATCAACTGATTAATTCGCATAATCCACAAATATTTATTCTAAAGATGAATCATCTTAACAATATTCGACACAAATTATAATATATCCTTCTAATAGTTTTTATTAACTTATACACGTAATTTTCCGACTTATCATTTCCATACCTCAGGCACATAAATTTCCAAATATTTATTAATAACATATCTGTCTGTCATTCCAGCAATATAATCCTTAACCACTTCTTGAATTCCGAAAGATTCAATGCTTGATATCAATTCGTTTGGAAGTTTATCGTAATTCTTAATAAAATAATAGTAAAGTTGTTCAATAATATATTGTGCTTTTTCTTCTTCTTTTTTAGCTTTTTTATTATAATAAACATTATCAAACATAAACTGTCTCAATTTATTAGTATAATACAAGGTTTCATCACTCATACAAACTATAGGTTTTTCATAGCTGGCGGTAATTACATCAATTATCATATTATTAATTCTTTGGCTGTGACCATATCCTAATATTGCTAAGCAATCCTCCGGCAATTGGCTTAATTTAAGGACATCAGCTCTAATGGCATCGTCAATATCATGATTTATGTAGGCAATTCTGTCGCTTATCTTTACTATCTTGGCTTCTAAGGTTATCGGAATATTTTCACCTGTATGATTTAATATTCCGTCTTTTACTTCATAGGTTAAATTTAAACCATAACCTGGTTTTCCTTTTTCTAAATGTTCAACAACTCTTAAGCTTTGTTCATTGTGTTTAAAGCCATCAGGATGTATCTCATTGAGTTTTTTTTCGCCACTATGTCCAAAGGGGGTATGTCCCAAATCATGCCCTAAGGCAATGGCTTCAGTAAGATCCTCGTTTAGAAGCAATGCACGGGCAATGGTTCTTGAAATCTGTGAAACTTCCAAGGTGTGGGTTAATCTAGTTCTGTAATGATCTCCTTCAGGAGATAAAAATACCTGCGTCTTATGTTTAAGTCTCCTAAAAGCTTTAGAGTGTAAAATCCTATCCCTGTCTCTTTGATATTCAGTCCTAACTGAACACTTTTCTTCAAGGAGATTTCTCCCTTTAGACTCCTTAGCCTTTGCCGCATAGGGTGAAAGCCTTTCCTCAAAGCATTCACTAATTTCTCTAAAGTTCATTTTTATCAACCTCTTTTGTAATTCAAAGTGTATAGCTTTTTATTAATATATATTTATATATATACCACGGGTTTCAATTTATTCCTTCTATAGTATCAAATATAGTATCAAAAGCATCAAACATTTTTCCCATTTATTATTGCCCTATTAAGCAAATAAAGACATGTTCAACATGTCCCTATTTACTTAACAGCATTACTGCATTTTTGTTCATTTATCTCAGCGATGTTACTAAGTTTTCTTTATTATCGCCGCTCTTGCTGCTGCTAATCTTGCTATGGGAACCCTAAAGGGTGAGCAAGAAACATAATGCAAACCTATATTGTGACAGAAATAAATTGACTCTGGCTCGCCTCCATGTTCTCCACAAATTCCAAGTTTTAAATCGCCACGAGTTTGTTTCCCTAATTTTATTGCTATTTCCATTAATTTACCTACTCCAGCTTGATCTAATCTTTCGAATGGGTCTTTATCAAATATTTCCTTTTTCCTGTATTCCCCTATAAACTTTCCTGAGTCATCCCGTGAAAAAGCAAATGTGGTTTGAGTTAAATCATTAGTACCAAAGGAGAAAAATTCTGCATGACGAGCTATTTCATCTGCTGTTAATGCCGCTCTTGGAACCTCTATCATAGTGCCTATTGTGTATTTTATTTCTGTTTGCATATTCTCTATGATTTCTTCGGCCGTGTCTACAATAAGTTTCTTTATAATATTTAACTCCTTCTCATGACATATTAAAGGCACCATAATCTCAGGCTGAACATGAATACCTGTTTCTTTCCTCACTTCTATTGCAGCAGTTATAATTGCCTTTACTTGCATTTCATAGATTTCTGGATATGTTATGGCCAATCTGCATCCCCTATGCCCTAACATAGGATTAACTTCTTTTAATTCGTTAATTTTTTCCCTTAGTGAGTCAAAATCAGTATTTATTTGAAAGGCTAATTGATGTATATCTTCGTCAGAATGTGGTAAAAATTCATGCAGCGGTGGATCTAAAAGCCTTATGGTAACAGGTTTGTCCCTCATAACCTTAAATATATCAGCAAAGTCCTGCTTTTGAAATGCAAGCAATTTATTCAACGCATTCTTTCTTTCATCAAAGCTTTTGGAAACAATCATTTGTCTAACTATTGGTATTCTCTCGTCATCGAAGAACATATGCTCAGTCCTGCATAAGCCAACTCCTTCTGCACCAAATTTGACAGCTATTTCTGCGTCCATTGGAGTATCAGCGTTCGTACGTATCTTCAAGGTTCTATATTTATCAGCCCAATCCATAAGTTTGCCAAAGTTACCGGATAATTGGGATTCGGAGGTGTTAATTAATCCCTTATATACACAGCCGGTATTACCGTTTAAAGAAATATAATCTCCCTCATTAAATATTTTCCCATTAACTTTAAATAACTTATTGGCTTCATCAATCCTTAATTCACTACAACCAGATACACAACATTTACCCATTCCCCTAGCTACCACAGCTGCATGGGATGTCATTCCCCCTCTAGCTGTTAGAATACCTTGTGCCACAGCCATTCCTTCAATATCTTCCGGCGAGGTTTCTAGCCGTACTAGAATTGCTCTATCGTTATTCTGTACCGCCCTTACCACATCATCAGAATTAAAATAGACTTTCCCACTAGACGCACCCGGAGATGCAGGCAATCCTTGAGCAATTTTTTCGGCCCGAGCCAAGGATTCTTTGTCAAAAGTAGGGTGCAACAATTGTTCCAATTGATTTGGATCAATACGCATTATAGCGGTTTTTTCATCAATTATGTTCTCCTTCACCATATCAACTGCAATATTAATGGCTGCTGCAGCTGTCCTTTTCCCATTTCTGGTTTGCAAAAGATATAATGTTCCTCGTTCAATAGTAAATTCTATATCCTGCATATCCTTATAATGCTTCTCTAAAAGACTAGCAAGCTCTAGAAATTGATCATATATTTCAGGCATTATATCCTTTAATCGCTCTATTGTCTTTGGTGTTCTTATGCCCGCTACGACATCTTCTCCTTGTGCATTTATTAAAAACTCTCCAAATATTTTTTTTTCTCCGGTGGAAGGGTTTCTTGTGAATGCTACTCCAGTACCAGAAGTATCTCCCATATTGCCAAAAACCATGGATTGAATATTTATCGCTGTTCCTAAATTGTTAGGAATATCATTAATTTTTCTGTAAACGACAGCTCTTGGATTATTCCACGAGTTGAAAATAGCCTTAATAGCCATTAATAACTGTTCCTTTGGATCATCTGGGAATTGTTTTCTTTTTTCTTGTTTTACTAATATTTTATATTCTTGAATAATACTCTTTAGGTTTTCAACGGTTAATTCTGTATCTAGCTTCACGTTATTTCTTTCCTTCTCATTTTCAAGAATATAATCGAACTTGTACTTAGGTATTTCTAATACAACATCTCCAAACATCTGAACAAACCTTCTATAACTATCATATGAGAATCTTTCATTGTTTGTAATCTTAGCCAGTCCTTCTACCGCTTCATCGTTTAACCCTAGATTCAGAATAGTATCCATCATTCCAGGCATAGAAAACACAGCTCCAGATCTAACGGATACCAATAGAGGATTTTTAGTATCTCCAAATATTTTTCCAGTTTCTTCTTCAATCTTCTTTAATTCCGAATAAATTTCATCTATTATTTCCTGTCTTATTTGCTTTCCATCTTGATAATAAAAATTACATGCTTCAGTAGTAACAGTAAATCCCAGAGGTACCGGCAATCCTATTATAGTCATTTCAGCCAGATTTGCACCCTTACCACCCAATAATGTTTTCATTTCCTTATTGCCTTCATTAAAGGAATACACAAATTTTGTCATTATCATACCTCCTGATTATTGTAATTTACTTTCCACGAGAATTATAGTTCATAACTTCTAAAATAATATTCGCACTTTCCTCCACTGCCTTGTTAGATACATCAATTATTAAGCACCCAATTTTTTTCATCAGTTGTTCCGCATAATCCAACTCGAAAAATATCCTATCCATACTGGCATAATTGGCTTCATTTCTTAATCCCAATGCTTTCAATCTCTCTTGTCTAATTTCATTGAGTTTAATTGGATTAGCTGTCAATCCAATGATTTTTTTAGCTGAAACTTCAAATAACTCATTTGGTACAGGTGCCTCCGGAACTAACGGAACATTGGCTGCCTTAATATTTTTATAAGCAAGATACATACTTAATGGTGTTTTTGACGTTCTCGAAACGCCTAACAAGATAATATCTGCCTTCTTTAGTCCCCTAGGGTCTTTGCCATCATCATATTTAACTGCAAATTCTATGGCTTCCACCTTTTTGAAATATTTTTCATCAAGCTTTCTTATCAACCCAGGTTCATTTCTTGGAGATTCATTTAATATGCTTGATAAAGATTCAATAACTGGTGTCATAATATCCACTATCATGATATTATATTTTTTTGCTTCCTCAAAAATTTTGTTTCGCAATGATGGTATTACCATTGTGAGTGCTATTAATGATTTTTGATTTTTTGCTTCTTGAATAATTTCAACAATCTGATCTTCCTCTGTTATGTACGGAAACCTTCTAATTTCCAGATTTTTATCAGAAAATTGGCTTGTTGCAGCTTTTATTACTTGATCTCCTGTTTCACCAATTGAGTCAGAAACAACATAAACAACCAGACCCTCATTCATGGCAATATCCTCCCTAGACTTTTTGTCTTCCTATATCGACAAAAAGCTTTGTTATATTTGTTTTAGAAACTTTCCCGATCACTTTAAAGTATTCCTTTCCATTTTGCAATATTTTTTCAACAACAGGCAAGCTATCAACTTCATGAACAATAATCTTAATGGCAGCCTCAATTGCAGTTTCATCTTCATGAGTCATAATAATGTTTGGCATCCTTGTCATAATCAATCCTACAGGGACTTTATGCATGTCACTTCCACCCATAATATTTTTCAGAAAATCTTTTCTTGAAGCAACTCCACACAGATAACCATTTGAAATAATATATATAGTTCCAACATCTTCTAAAAACAAGGTTACAATAGCATCATACAAACTCGTTTGTTCATCTACAACAATAGGCATGGATTTAATTTGACTAACTTTTGTTTTTTTAATTTGTTCTGATACTAAATTAATTGCATTATTTCCTGTAAATAAATATCCTACTTTTGGCCTTGCATCTAACATCCCTGACATTGTTAAAATAGCAAGGTCAGGCCTTAGGGTAGCACGTGTGACATTAAGCCTGTTTGCTATAAATTCACTAGTTATTGGCTCATTATTGCGTACAATATCTATTATTTTTTGTTGTCTTTCAGAGTATTCTATACTTATCACTCCTTTTTCGAGATATGTGACATACAACTTATTATATATGTTATATTATATAACTTTTTTTCATGAATTGTAACTGTTTTTTTATTTTGTTTGACAATTTCTAAACATTTTTAAGTAAAATAAAATAGAAGCAATGATTTGAACACCATTACTTCTATTGTCTGCCATCGATTACATTTTATGAA
>JAGXRU010000275.1 GCA_018335765.1 Alkaliphilus sp. | reverse complement strand
AAAGAAGGTTAAACAGAAAAAAATCTTTCCTGGTTATGTCATTGTTCATATGATTATGAATGATGAGACTTGGTATGTAATCAGAAACACCAGAGGTGTAACTGGTTTTGTCGGTCCGGGTTCTAAGCCTATCCCGCTAACTGATGAAGAAGTTAAGAACATGGGCATTGAGGCACCTGTTGTTACCATTGATGTGGCAGTTGCAGATACTGTCAAGGTTGTTTCAGGACCATTTGAAAGCTTTATAGGTACAGTGAAAGGAATTAACATAGAGAAACATACCATGAAAGTATTGATTTCCATGTTTGGACGCGATACTCCCGTGGAATTAGATTTTGGACAGGTAGAAAAACTATAGTTTTTTATTTTTTAAATAAATGCTATATTAAAAGGCAATGATGCTTTTAGATAAACATAAGAAGGACATCAATAGCAATATACAATAATAAGGAGGTGTAACTATGGCTAAAAAAGTTACGGGATTAGTAAAACTGCAAATTCCTGCAGGAAAAGGCACTCCGGCACCACCAGTAGGCCCAGCTCTTGGTCAGCAAGGTGTTAATATAATGCAATTTTGCAAAGAATTTAATGCTAGAACTGCGGATCAAGTTGGTTTAATAATACCGGTAGTAATAACAGTATATCAAGACAGATCATTTACCTTCATCACAAAGACTCCACCAGCTGCGATTCTGTTAAAAAAAGCTGCAAAAATAGAGAGTGGTTCAGGTACACCAAACAAAACCAAGGTGGCCAGAATTTCAATAGATAAGGTAAGAGAAATTGCTGAGTTGAAGATGCCTGATTTAAATGCAGGTAGTTTGGAGACTGCAATGAGCATGGTTAAAGGAACAGC
Organism: Alkaliphilus sp.; assembly: GCA_018335765.1. Lineage (GTDB taxonomy): Bacteria > Bacillota > Clostridia > Peptostreptococcales > Thermotaleaceae > JAGXRU01. Next base: position 8,307 of record JAGXRU010000275.1, on the reverse strand, counting down.
TAGAAGTATGGGAATTGTTGTTGAAGAATAGTAGGTTGTAAAATGCAAATTACGTGGGAGGTTTAAGTACCGCTAAAACCACTAGGGAGGAAATAAAATGCCAAAAAGAGGAAAAAAGTATCAAGAGAGTGTAAAACTTATAAACAGAGCAAATCTTTATGAGCCATCTGAAGCTTTCGAGTTAGTTTCAAAAACTTCAAAGGCAAAGTTTGATGAAACTGTTGAAGCTCATGTGAAACTAGGTGTTGATTCAAGACATGCAGATCAACAAGTCAGAGGTGCAATTGTATTACCTCATGGAACAGGTAAAACCAGAAAAGTGTTAGTGTTTGCAAAGGGTGATAAGGCTAAAGAAGCTGAAAATGCCGGTGCTGATTTTGTAGGTGCTGAGGACATGGTTGAGAAAATCCAAAAAGAAAACTGGTTTGATTTTGACGTGGTTGTAGCAACTCCTGACATGATGGGAGTAGTAGGTAGATTGGGTAGAGTGCTCGGCCCAAAAGGATTAATGCCAAATCCAAAATCAGGTACTGTTACCTTTGATGTTGATCGAGCTGTGAAGGAAATTAAAGCTGGTAAAGTTGAATACAGATTAGACAAAACAAATATTATTCACGTTCCAATCGGAAAAGTATCCTTTGGAATTGAAAAATTAAGTGATAACTTCCATACATTAATTGAAGCCATAGTTAAATCAAAACCATCTGCTGCAAAAGGACAATATTTAAGAAGTGTTGTTGTGGCTAGCACTATGGGACCTGGAGTTAAAATAAATCCAACAAAGGTTATGGCGTAAAACATTAATTATTGTCATAAATTATTATCAAGTGGCAAAATAAATAATTCAAAAAAATGAAATTCGAATATTCACCGTAGACAGTAGGTGCCTTAGGGCTTAATAATACCTGCCGAGGTTGTTTCCTATAGATTGAAAAACTATAAGAGGCCTCTCTATGTCTACGGTAGAGAGGTTTATCATTTGATGAAGTTGGTATTAAGCAACTAAAAGTTGCAGAGGAGGTGGACACCTAAAATGTCAAACACTATAGAGCTTAAAAAACAAGTAGTTGAAGAGATCAAGGAAAAGTTTAGCAAAGCTCAATCAGCAGTAATTGTAGACTATAGAGGTCTAACAGTTGGAGAGGCAACTGAATTGAGAAAAAAAATGAGAGAAGCGGGCGTTGACTACAAGGTTTACAAAAACTCACTCTCAAGAAGAGCAGCAGAAGCAACAGGATTCGGTGCTTTATTGGGAGATATGGTTGGACCAAATGCCATAGCTTTTGGATACGAAGATCCGATTGCACCAGCAAAGATTTTGAATGACTTTGCAAAGGACCATAAGAAACTTGAGTTGAAAGCAGGAATGGTTGAAGGACGATACTGCGATTTAGATGGAATCAAAGCCGTTGCTCAGATACCTGCAAGAGAAGTGTTAGTTGCCAAGTTCCTCGGAAGCATTAAATCTCCGTTATCGAACTTCGCATACATGCTTCAAGCAGTAATTGATAAAAAAGAAGGAACAGAAGCGTAATATCAAAAAAATTTGGAGGTGTATTTAAATGACAAAAGAACAAATTATTGAAGCTATAAAAGTAATGACTGTATTAGAATTAAATGAATTAGTTAAGGCGTGTGAAGAAGAATTTGGTGTTTCAGCAGCAGCTCCGACAATGGTTGTAGGTGCAGCAGCTCCGGTTGTAGAAGAAAAAACAGAGTTTGATGTAGTATTAGCTAGTATAGGTGCTGAAAAAATTAAAGTAATCAAAGTAGTTAGAGAACTTACGGGTCTGGGATTAAAAGAAGCGAAGGACTTAGTTGACAGTGCTCCTAAGACATTAAAAGAAGGTATTTCTAAGCCGGAAGCAGAAGAAATTAAAACAAAGTTAACAGAAGTAGGAGCAACAGTAGAAATTAAATAAATTAGATGAATTTAAAAATAAAAATGAACTTCGTCTTGAAGTTCATTTTTATTTTTAATAATTTTTTTAGCAGGAGCTAAATCTCCAGCTGAAACTGTTGAATGACGGGCAAAGTCCTTATTTAACATAAAAATATAGTGATTGACAACAAAGATGGTTTGTGATAGCATTATAAAATGCCATACAAGTCAAAAGTTTTAAGACATAGTATAATAATTTTATTTTTTGGCAATAGTATGTTTTATGGATGAAAATAGCTTTTTTATCCTCTATTACCAGAAAAACAGGAGAAAAAAATTAAACTACAATTAAGTTTACATATATTTGATGAAACATGGCAATGACGAAGCTCTTTTGTTTTAAAACAAAGGCTTTTATTCATGCGTAGCAAAAACCTTATGGAGGTTTATAGTTCTTTATATATTAATATGACCTAGATTTAGCTTTTATAACACAGTATAAGATCATAATTTCAAGAATTGATTCCTTTGAAGCACAGTATCTAAAGGATCTCTTTTCGGTGTCGTGTTCGGTTGGAGAAGAGCCCAAGGGGTGAAAACTTCTTCTCGAACGGAGTCTTAGTTTATCTACACTACTACAAGGGGTGAATAACATGCCACATCCTATTCAGGTTGGAAAGAAAACAAGAATGAGTTATGCAAGTATTGAAGAAGTAGTTGAAATGCCAAATCTTATTCAAATTCAGAGACAATCCTATGAGTGGTTTTTAAGAGAAGGTCTAAGGGAAGTATTTGAAGATATTTCACCTATTCAGGATTATACAGGGAACTTAATCCTTGAATTTATTGACTATTCATTGGAGGGAGAGCCAAAATATGAAGTAGAGGAATCAAAAGAAAGAGACGTTACATATGCAGCTCCTCTGAAGGTTAAGGTAAGACTAATCAATAAGGAAACAGGTGAGGTGAAGGAACAGGAAGTATTCATGGGAGATTTCCCGCTCATGACAGATAAGGGAACATTTATTATTAATGGAGCTGAAAGAGTTATAGTTAGCCAGTTGGTTAGATCTCCCGGCCCATATTATGCTGTTCAGTTCGATAGAACTGGTAAGAAACTATTTTCAACAACGGTTATACCGAATCGAGGAGCTTGGCTGGAATATGAAACAGATTCCAATGATATTATTTCAGTCAGAGTTGATAGAACTAGAAAACAACCAGTCACTGTATTACTAAGGGCCATGGGATATGGAAGCAATGCAGAAATTCTTCAGCTTTTAGGAGAAGATGAAAGATTGATGCACACTTTAGATAAAGATGGAACGAAGTCTCAAGAAGAAGGTCTTTTGGAAATATATAAGAAGTTAAGACCTGGTGAACCTCCTACGGTTGAAAGTGCAAAATCCTTGATTGATTCTTTATTCTTCGATCCAAAGAGATATGATTTAGCTAAGGTAGGACGTTATAAATACAACAAAAAGCTCGGTCTGGTAAATAGAATTACTGGGTTAAAAGCAGCGGTAAATGTTATAAACCTGTTAACAGGGGAGATTTTAGTTGAAGAGGGTCAAAAAATCGACCGTGAGAAAGCTATTGTTATTGAAAATTTAGGCATTAAGTGGGTCAAGGTTATAGGTGATGATGGCAAGGAAGTTAAGGTAATTGGAAATAATTTTGTATCAATAAAAGAATATATACATTTTAATATTGATGACCTATATGTTGAAGAAAAAGTTTACTTTCCTGTCTTAAAAGAAATTCTTGCCACTTATAAAGATAAAAGTGAAATTCGTGAGGCACTTAAAGAACGCAGTAGGGAGTTATCTCCTAAGAATATAATAATTGACGATATCATTGCCTCTGTCAGCTACATTTTAGGTTTAGCTCATGGCATTGGAAATGTTGATGATATTGATCATTTGGGAAATCGAAGATTAAGATCTGTAGGTGAGCTTCTTCAAAACCAATTCCGTATTGGTTTGTCAAGAATGGAGAGGGTTGTTAAGGAAAGAATGACTATTCAAGACATTGATGTCATAACACCCCAAGCCTTGATAAATACAAGACCTGTGGCAGCATCTATGAAGGAATTTTTTGGAAGCAGCCAGCTGTCACAGTTTATGGATCAAACAAATCCATTGGCAGAGCTGACGCATAAAAGAAGGCTGTCCGCTCTAGGGCCAGGTGGTTTGTCCCGTGAAAGAGCTGGTTTTGAAGTAAGAGATGTGCACCATTCCCACTATGGAAGAATGTGCCCAATAGAAACACCTGAGGGACCTAACATAGGTCTTATAGGATCACTTACCACCTATGGCAGAATAAATGAATATGGATTCATAGAAGCACCTTATAGGCGGGTTGACAAAATTAGGGGGGTAGTTACAGAAAAAATTGATTTCTTAACTGCTGATGAAGAAGATACTTTTATAATTGCACAAGCGAACGAGCCCCTTAGTGAAGAAGGAAAATTCCTCAATAGGAAAGTGACTGCCAGAACTCGAAATGGCGGTATTGATGTTGTTCCTAAGGATGAAGTTGATTACATGGACGTATCTCCAAAACAGGTGGTGTCTGTGGCAACAGCTATGATTCCGTTCCTTGAGAACGATGATGCAAATCGTGCACTAATGGGGTCTAACATGCAGCGCCAAGCAGTACCTTTGCTTAAAACCGATGCACCTATAATAGGAACAGGCATGGAATATGTAGCTGCTAAAGACTCAGGCGTTGTTGTACTAGCAAAAAATTCGGGTATAGTCGATAGAGTCGGAGCAGACGAAATCGTAATTAAGAGAGATTCAGACGGTGGTCGTGACAAATATAAATTACTGAAGTTTAGGCGTTCAAATCAAGGAACCTGTATAAATCAAAGGCCTATTGTGGATAAGGGCGAACATGTAGAAGCGGGTAGCACTATTGCGGATGGCCCTTCTACCGACAACGGAGAAATAGCCCTAGGTATCAATGTCTTAGTTGGATTCATGACCTGGGAAGGTTATAACTTTGAAGATGCTATACTGCTAAATGAAAGATTAGTTATGGAGGATGTTCTTACTTCTATTCACATTGAGGAATATGAATCAGAGGCTAGAGATACAAAGCTAGGACCAGAAGAGATTACCAGAGATATTCCAAATGTAGGGGAAGAAGCCCTTAAAGATTTAAACGAACGAGGAATAATAAGAATTGGTGCTGAGGTAAATTCTGGTGATATATTAGTTGGCAAGGTAACACCGAAAGGAGAAACTGAACTAACAGCTGAAGAAAGGCTTTTAAGAGCGATATTTGGAGAAAAAGCTCGTGAGGTCAGAGATACATCTTTAAGAGTGCCACATGGTGAATCCGGAATAATAGTAGATGTCAAAGTGTTCACTAGGGAAAACGGCGATGAGCTACCTCCTGGAGTAAATATACTGGTTAGATGCTATATAGCTAAAAAGAGAAAAATAAGTGTTGGAGACAAGATGGCCGGACGCCATGGGAATAAAGGTGTTATTTCCAGAGTATTACCTGAAGAAGACATGCCTTTTCTGGAGGATGGAACACCACTACAAATAGTACTAAATCCTCTTGGAGTACCATCTCGTATGAATATAGGCCAAGTTTTAGAAGTGCATCTAGGCTTAGCAGCAAAAAAGCTTGGATGGACAGTGGCTACTCCAGTATTTGATGGTGCCAGTGAGGCTGATATAAGAGATGCGCTCAAATTAGCTGGATATCCGGAAGATGGAAAGCTTCAACTTAGAGATGGAAGAACAGGATTGCATTTTGACAACAAAGTAACGGTTGGATATATGTATATGCTGAAGCTGCATCATCTTGTCGATGATAAGATACATGCCCGCAGTACCGGTCCTTACTCTTTGGTTACACAACAGCCATTGGGTGGGAAAGCACAATTTGGTGGTCAGAGATTTGGTGAAATGGAGGTATGGGCACTTGAGGCATATGGTGCCGCCTATACATTGCAAGAAATTTTAACGGTAAAATCTGATGACGTGGTGGGTCGTGTTAAGACTTATGAGGCAATTGTTAAAGGAGAAAATATTCCTGAACCTGGAGTGCCAGAGTCATTTAAGGTGTTGATCAAAGAACTGCAAAGCTTATGCTTAGACGTTAAGGTTATGACTGAGGATATGGAAATCGAGATTAAAGAATCCGTTGAGGATGACATTAGTGATTTTGATGTAATTTTAGAAGGTGAAGAGTATTCTGCATATGAAGAAGCTGACAAAATTGAGGTAGATGAGCAGGAAATTGTTGATGAGGACGAAATTGCAAGCTTGGATGAGTATGAAGCAGACGATGACTTTGCGAATTATGAAGAATATGAGGAAGAAGATTTTTAAGATATAAATGGGAAGAGGAAACCTGTTTTTATTCCAATATGAAGGGAGAGAAACTCCTTGTATGAATTAAATAATTTTGAATCAATCAAGATTAGTCTAGCTTCCCCTGAAAAAATAAGAAGCTGGTCAAAGGGTGAAGTAAAGAAACCCGAAACAATAAATTATAGAACCTTAAAGCCTGAGAAAGAAGGCTTGTTCTGTGAAAAAATATTCGGACCCACAAAGGATTGGGAATGTCACTGCGGTAAATATAAGAGAGTAAGATATAAGGGTGTTGTGTGTGATCGTTGTGGAGTAGAAGTAACGAAATCGAAGGTTAGAAGAGAACGGATGGGACACATAGAGCTGGCGGCACCGGTATCTCATATTTGGTACTTCAAAGGCATACCTAGCAGAATGGGTTTGCTTCTTGACATGTCACCTCGCTCTTTGGAAAAAGTTCTGTATTTTGCCACCTATATTGTAACTGATCCAGGAGATACAACCTTGTATTATAAACAAATTCTCAATGAAAAGGAATATAGAGAATACAAGGATAAATATGGAAATCTTTTCAAGGCTTCTATGGGAGCTGAGGCAATTAAAGAAATTCTTAGTCATGGTGACATGGAAAAGCTTTCAAAGGAATTAAGAATAAAATTAAGAGATAGTTCAGGACAGAAAAGAATAAGAACCATAAGAAGGCTAGAAGTTGTTGAAGCCTTCAAAAAGTCAGGGAATAAGCCTGAATGGATGATACTTGATGTTATTCCGGTTATACCACCGGATTTGAGACCAATGGTACAGTTAGACGGAGGTAGATTTGCAACCTCTGACCTTAATGACCTATATAGGAGAGTAATAAATAGGAACAATAGATTAAAGAGATTACTAGATCTTGGAGCTCCTGATATTATCGTCAGAAATGAGAAAAGAATGCTTCAGGAAGCTGTAGACGCTTTGGTAGATAATGGTAGAAGAGGAAGACCGGTTACGGGACCAGGAAATAGACCACTGAAGTCTTTATCAGATATGCTTAAGGGCAAACAAGGAAGATTCAGACAAAACCTTTTGGGTAAGCGTGTTGACTACTCAGGACGTTCTGTAATAGTGGTAGGTCCTGAACTTAAATTTTATCAATGCGGACTACCAAAGAAGATGGCATTAGAGTTATTCAAGCCTTTTGTAATGAAGAGACTAGTTAACGATGGCCACGCTCACAATATAAAGAGTGCGAAGCGTATGGTGGAGCGAGTGAAAACTGAAGTTTGGGATGTTTTGGAAGAGGTAATAAAGGAGCATCCTGTATTATTAAATCGTGCACCAACTCTTCACAGATTGGGAATCCAAGCTTTTGAGCCTATTTTGGTGGAAGGTAAGGCCATTAAGCTGCATCCGTTAGTATGTACGGCATATAATGCAGACTTTGACGGTGACCAAATGGCCGTTCACGTACCACTTTCGGTAGAGGCACAAGCTGAAGCCAGATTTTTGATGTTGTCCATAAATAATATTTTGGCTCCAAAAGATGGTGCGCCAATTACTACACCAACTCAGGATATGGTTTTGGGAAGCTACTATCTAACCATTGAAGTACCTGGTGAGATTGGTGAAGGAATGGTGTTTAAAGATTTTGAGGAATTGTTGATGGCATATGAAAATCAAGTGGTTGGTCTGCATTCGAAGGTTAAAGTAAGAATGAGGCTTAGCCCTGAGGACTCAGGAAAGTTAGTAGAAAGCACTGTAGGACGTTTCATATTTAATGAAAGAATTCCACAGGACCTTGGTTTTGTTGATAGAGATGTTGATAAATATTCTTTGGAGATAGACTTTTTATGTGATAAAGCAAACCTCGGTAAAATTGTTGATAAGTGCTTCAGGGTTCATGGCAATACTGTAACCTCCATATTGTTAGATCATATCAAACTTATGGGCTTCCATTATTCGACTATTGGTGCTATTACTATAAGCGTATCAGACATGATCATACCAGGAGAAAAAGAAGAGTTATTGTCAAAGGCTGATGAGATAGTTGACAAATATGAAAAAGCCTATAGGCGAGGACTCATCTCCAATGAGGAGAGGTATGAAAAA
>JAGXRU010000274.1 GCA_018335765.1 Alkaliphilus sp. | reverse complement strand
GGCGGAACAATCTATATAGGCATTGATGACAACGGTCAGGCGGTGGGCATATCTAATCCGGACGAAGTGATGGCTCAAATCGGTAACATAATACGTGATGGAATCAAACCAGATTTAACGGCATACACCTCCATTGAAGCGATGAACGAAGATGGTGTAAAAATTATCCGTGTTTCTATTCTGCGCGGGGTGAAGCGGCCTTATCATATTACGGATAAAGGTCTGAAACCCAGCGGAGTTTTTATTCGGCATGGGATATCATCCGTGCCAGCAACGGATGAAGCAATCCGTCAGATGCTACGCGAAAGCGATGGCCTGGCTTTTGATAAATCACGATGCTTGAACCAGAGCTTGACCTTTTCTTATGCAGAAAAATATTTTTCCGATGCGGGTCTCCCTTTTACACCACAGAATCGCCGCACGCTTAAGCTGATAGATGCCGATGGATATTATACCAACGCGGCGTTGCTTCTGTCCGACCAATGTGAGCATAGTATCAAATGTGCCGTATATGATGGAACTGGAAAAACTAAATTCAGGGCCCGCAAGGAATTTTTCGGCTCCATCCTTAAGCAAATGGATGACGCTTATGAATATGTGAGCCTGAACAACAATCAAAACTCCACTTTTGACGGTCTTAAAAGGATAGATCATCCGGATTATCCATACGAAGCAATTCGCGAGGCACTTCTCAATGCTGTGATTCATAGGGACTATGACTATTCGGGAAGCATCATCATTAACATATATGAGGATCGCATGGGGTTTGTGTCTATAGGTGGGCTTGTTAAAGGGATAACCGTGATTGACATTATGAATGGCGTGTCTCAGCCGCGCAATCCCATTATCGCAGATGTTTTTTACCATTTGGAGTTAATCGAAAGTTACGGTACCGGTATTCGAAAAATCTTCGAAAGCTATTCAGGAGCTCCACGCAAACCTGAAATCCATCCCGCTCCGGCTTCCTTTGTTATTACTCTTCCAAAATTTACAGCTCATACTGGGGCTGTTTCACACGAATACCAAAAGCACGAAATATTAAGGCTGATTACTGCTAATGGTGAGATATCCCGCAAGGATGTTGAGTTGAATTTATCTGTTCCAAAGCATATCGCTGTCAAATTGTTGAACAAGTTACTTGAGGAAAGGAAAATTCAAAAATCCGGCATGGCTAAAGCAGTTCGATATTTTATTAAATAGAACGAGGTGACTTAAGCTGATTTATTTTACTGTTGACCATCATTTTGATCACGCTAATATATAAAACACTGCAAAAATTCTATGAACAGCAATGTGACGTGGAGGTAATTTTGCTTCATGAATCAGTAGCTTCAAATTCATTGTAGCTTCGAATTCATTCGAAGAAAGACCTATCAACATGGTACTTCCTTGATGATAAGTCTTCCTAAAAAATTGTCAAAACAATGTCAACTGCTCCTGTTCCCCCAATCTCATCAAGGCCTGAGGATCATGGTCCTGAAAGAAGGCATAGCTGACAATCTTTTCCTTGGTTACTATGGAACTTTGATTGCCAACGGTTTGCCGAAGCTTACAACTATAAACAATCGGAAAATAGTCACTGATGAATTTCCCCTCGGCATGGGCTGTAAGTGCAATGATCTGAAAGCCCAATTGCTCTGCTATGAAAAATACCGGTTGTAGCACATGTTCGCTAGAGGCTTTTCCAAATGGATTATCCATAATAACAGTGCGGTTTCGTTTTTTGCTTATAATAATATGCTGCCGTTTATCCGCCACATAGTTTAAAATCCCTAAAAACAACGCCATGTTTTTGCTCCATTTCTCTCCTCCTGACCACAAATTCGAAGTTTCCCAAGAGAAAAGCGAACCAATGACCTTGCCATCATTAGTTACCTTGCGACACTTTACCTTAATAGTTTTTTCCTTCATCACATTTTTTAGCAGTTGTTTTGTCTGAAACCATATCTCTATGGACTTTTTCACCAATCCCTGGTTTTCATTTCCTTGGTCATTTTTAAACTCATCGCTTTCAAGCTTACTTAGAATCCAATCAATATACTTTCTGAGTTCTTCCTTCCCCTCCTGCTCTGACCACTCCGGCACATCAAACTGAAATATTTCCTTCCATCCGCCCTCGGCTTTAACTCTGGTATTTCTTGGAATCATCCGAAGCTCTTGGGCTATGGTATTAAGGTAGGTATGAAGATATTGAATAAACTGCTGCAGCTGTCGGTCATGCTCCCTCATGTCATCTTCTACAAGTTCAATGGTTCTTGCTATTCGCTGATCCATTTTTTGTTGCCATTCCAAGACTTCTTCATAGTTTTTTCTGTTTTGTATGCCGGCTACAGCCATTTCCCTCAATCTAACATCCTGTACCAGACTGTTGCAATATTGTATAAATCCATTCTTTTGAACCTCTACCTTTTTCAAATGCTCTTCCAGCTTTATTGTTAATTTCTCTAAGTCCTTCACCATATCAGCAATCAGCTGTTTCCTTTTATAAGGAAATTCCTGCTGCATCTCCATGGATATAACCTTTTCTTTTATCTCTGCTGTCAAAAAAACATACCTTTCATGCTTTGCTTCCAGTTCCCGCAAAGCATTTTCAACCTGCTCAGCTTCTTCCTTCAAATGCTTTTCTCTGGTTTTTAGATAGCCTTGCTGTTGTGAAAGCTCTTCTTTTTCTTGCTGAAGCTCAGCCTTTACCTCTGGCAATGATTTGGTGATTGACATAATCTCTTCAAAAACCCTATAAAAATCCTCCGTTCGAAGCTCATAAGTATTCAGATTCTTTTTATATTGGTCCTCAACCTTTGTCAATAAAGGCTGCAACTCATTCATCACTGCTTCAAGATTATTTATTTGTTCCGTCAGCTGCTCTATATCCTTCTCCCCATCAAGAGGGAAAATCAGCGTTTCATCCAGGACATATTTGCCGGATTTTTTTCTGATTCTATCCAGTCTCTTTACTTGCTCGTCTTTTTGATCCCCATGGCTCTTTAAAACAAATTCTATCTCTTGTCGCCCCTTCTGCTTTTCCGAGAGCTGATCCTTTAAGTTTTGCCTATGCACCTCGAGACTTTTTCTTGTACTGTTGGTAGAAATAGCCCGTGCCAAATATACTTCCTTATATAGGCTATCATCTTTTAATCTTGCAAGGCACCCTATCTTATCTTGAATATCAGCCTTAATGTTGTCCAAAATATCCTTTTGCCTCTTTGTTTTATCTTTATTCCTTTGAATTTCACTGATTTTTTTAAGTAATTTTTCTTCTGTTTCCTGTTGAGCGATCATCGTGTTTTTTTTCAGATTCTTTTTATTGAAATATTCCTGAGCTCTCTGTATTTTATGCCCTAGGCTCATACTCTCTTGTTCGAACTGCTGTAGCTTCATAATGAACTGTGAAATCTCTTCTTCAACGATTTTATTTCGTTCTTCCTGACTTTGCAAAAAACCTCTCATTGTTTCTAACTGCTGACCAATTTCTCTTAATTCTTTTTTCAGCAGTTGATGGCTTTCATATGGAAACTGTTCATAATAGTAGTTGGTATCCGCTAAAAATCTTGTCCACTTCTCCAACTCATTTTCCTTATTCTGTCTCTGTGCTGTGGCATTTTGACCCACTATCTCTATCTGCTTCTTCCAAAGTTCAAATTGAACCGAATCAATATTTGTTCGCCAATGATCAGGAAATACATAGCGAATTTTTGTTATTTCTCCGCCACAAACAATTTCTTTTGCCTCTTCATCTGACAGCACTAATACAGGGTGGGTCAGCTTGTCAATCTGTTCTCCCAGCCTCTGATAAAGCTTTTCAACTTCGCCCTTTGAGGTTATCACAGCTTGAGCCCAAAACGGATAGTCTTCATAGATCTCTTCTACCTTTTTTCCGAAGGTATCTGCAGCTCGTTTTATATACTGACTTCCAGTTTCCAAAAGATAAAAGTGTTGGCTCCATCGATGCAACCATTGGTCAAGCAAAGGTTCTACCGTAAAATGCTCATGGGTTCCATAATCATCCTGTAAACGATGTGCCAGGCGTTCCTCCAGTAATTGTTTCTCTCTTTCTATTCGAGTCTTTTCAACTTTTTCTTCCAAGTATGCGCATATGGTTTGTTGTTTTTCATAGAGCGACTTGTAAAATCTCCAATCCCCTCTTGTCTCCTTTAACCTTTCCAAAAGCTTATCATGTGCTGTTTCCATAATAGAACAATCGTGTTTTTTGCTGATTT
>JAGXRU010000273.1 GCA_018335765.1 Alkaliphilus sp. | reverse complement strand
AAAAAACATATCCGTCATCGGGTCGTTTAACGGCTGGAATACCGATGCCAACCCTATGAAAAAGCTATCCATTGAAGGACTTTGGAACGTTTTTATAGAGGGTGTGCAAGAATATGAGATTTATAAATATCATATCGTAACAAAAGATGGACTAGTACTTCATAAGTCAGATCCAGTTGCATTTTATGCAGAAGTAAGACCAAAAACAGCATCTGTTACATATAATCTAAACGGATACCAATGGTCTGACTCAAAATGGATGACCAAAAGGAAAAAATGGGATTTCACAAAAGAACCTATTTCAATATATGAACTAAGTCTTTCGTCCTGGAGAAAAAATGAGGATGAATCTTACTATACGTATAAAAAACTTTCAGAGGAATTGATACCTTACATAAAAGACTTAGGCTATACCCATATTGAGATTATGCCTCTGCACGAACACCCCTTTGACGGTTCTTGGGGATATCAAGTAACAGGATATTATGCCATCACGTCCAGATTTGGAGAACCAAAGGATTTCATGAATTTTGTTGACTTGTGTCATCAAAATGATATAGGAGTGCTCCTTGATTGGGTGCCCTCGCATTTTTGCAAGGATATTCATGGTCTAAGTTCTTTTGACGGATCTAACATATATGAGAGTGATGACCCTGTTTTAAAGGAAAACCTAGATTGGGGAACCTTGAATTTTAACTATAAAAGAAATGAAGTAAAAAGCTTTTTGATATCAAACGCAATATTTATGTTTGATTATTTTCATATTGACGGGCTTAGAGTAGATGCAGTTGCCTATATGATTTATAAAAATATGGCTACATCCAGGCATGACTTGTTTGACCCAGAAGAGAAAAATAATGATGCCATAGACTTTATCAAGGAACTAAATACAGAAGTATTCAAAAGATATGAAGACATCCTCATGATCGCCGAAGAATCTTCTGCCTACCCTTTGGTTACTGCACCTGTAGATAAAGGCGGACTCGGTTTTAGCCTTAAGTGGAATATGGGATGGATGAATGACACTCTGAAATATATAGAGGTAGACCCATTATTCAGAAAGGGCTCCCATGATAAGCTCACATTCTCTATTATGTATGCCTTTAATGAAAATTTTGTGCTTCCTTTTTCCCATGATGAGGTAGTTCATGGCAAGAAATCCTTGCTTGACAAGATGCCCGGGGATTACTCCATGAAATTTAATGGGCTGAAGCTTTTGCTTTCTTACATGTTCTTTCATCCCGGAAAAAAATTAACCTTCATGGGAAGCGAATTTGGGCAGTTTATTGAGTGGAATGAATGGAGTGAGCTTGATTGGCATTTGTTGGATTATGAATCCCATATGGGTATTTATAATTACATAAAAAAATTAAATCATTTTTATAGGAAATATAAGGAACTCCACGAAATCGATTTTAAATATGATGGGTTTCTGTGGAACGATGTCCACAACAAAAACGAAAGTATCATAGGCTTTTCTAGGTACGATTCAAATGGCAATCATCTGCTTATGATTTTTAATTTCACTCCAATTAACAGAAAGGACTATTGGATCAAAATTCATAAGTTAACGAATTACGAGATTCTTTTATGTTCTGATGAATTAGCGTATGGTGGTTGCTCAGAAATCAGCAACAAAAGCTTTAACCCATTTTTAAAGGGAGAAGATATATACATCAGCTATGATCTGCCTCCCCTTAGTGCCACGGTATTTAAACCAATTGAAAGGAGGCTGTTCAATGATTAAAAAAGAAATAATAGCCATGATTCTTGCGGGGGGTCAAGGCTCTAGGTTGCATGAATTGACTATTCATACCGCAAAACCCGCAGTTCCTTATGGGGGAAAATACAGGATCATCGACTTCACCCTGAGCAACTGCTCTAACTCCGGAATAAATACGGTTGGAATATTAACTCAGTATCAGCCATTAGAATTAAATAGCCATGTGGAAATTGGTGAACCTTGGGATTTAGATAGAAATTATGGCGGGGTAAAGATTTTGCAGCCCTATACAAATCAAGATGGATTAAAATATTATTTAGGCACCGCCAATGCTGTATTCGAAAATATGACCTTTATGGATATCTATAATCCTGAATATGTTCTAATCCTCTCAGGAGATCATATTTATAAAATGGATTATTCGAAAATGCTTTTATTCCATAAGAAAAACAATGCCGATGTTACTATTTCAGTTATTGGAGTCCCTTGGGAGGATACATCAAGATTTGGAATACTCAATTTAGATGAAAACAATAAAATATATGAATTTGAAGAAAAACCTAGTAAAGCTAAAAGCAATATGGCATCTATGGGTGTATATATATTTAACTATAGCGTTCTCAAAAAATACCTTCGAGAAGACAGTAAAAAGCAAGATTCGGATCATGACTTTGGAAAAAATATATTGCCTTCTATTTTAAATGATGGATTAGATATTTATGCTTATAACTTTGAAGGATACTGGAAGGATGTTGGGACGGTAAAAAGCTTGTGGGAAGCAAACATGGATTTGTTAAAGGATGATGATTCTCTAGATCTATACAATGACGAATGGAAAATCTACACTAAAAATTTAAACCTTCCCCCCCATTATATCGGTCCCGATTCAATAGTAGAAAATGCCCTTATAAATGAAGGCTGTTCAATTTATGGCAATGTCAAGAATTCAATTATTTTCACCGAGGTTGTGGTAGACCAAGGTGCAGAAGTGATCAATTCAGTAATACTGCCTAGGGTTAAAATAGGCAAGGGTGCAAAGGTTTATAACGCAATTGTTATGGAAAATTTTGAAATTTGCCGAAATGAAGTTGTCGGAGATTTGCAAAGTGATGAAATAACACTAGTTAGAAAAGATGAAGCTATTTGTGCCATAGAAGGCTAAATAATGGGGGGTGTACAGTGATGAGCGAGTTCATGGGCATAATAAATTTAAGTGAAACTGATGATTTATTAAAAGAATTGACATATAATAGACCTACAGCTGCGATTCCTTTTGGTGGTAGATATAGAGTAATAGATTTTCAACTTTCGAATTTGGTAAATAGCGGAGTAGAAATGGTATCCATATTTACTAAAGGTAAATTCAGATCCCTCCAAGATCATATCGGGCCAGGAAAGTCATGGGATTTGAGTAGAAAAAGAGATGGACTATTTATGTTGCATCCTATGATAAATTATAATGAACCCATGATTAGATATGGGGATATGGAATTATTTAAAACTAATGTTGGCTTTATTAAGCGTTCAAGGCAAAAGTATGTTATATTATCAAAAAGTTATATGATTACAAACATCAACTATACCACGGCATTTAAATTTCATAAGGAATCCGATGCTGATATAACTATTATCTCTAAACATATCAAAAACGGTTCATCTAATCCTAAATTTCTTGGATTAGATTTACTCAACTGTGACGGGCAAGGAAATATCAAGAGCATAGGCCGGAATTTTGGAAAGATAGATGACTTTAATCTCTCCCTTGAAATGTATATTATGAAAAAAGATTTACTTATAGACATCATAGTAGATTCTTATGAAAAAGGAGATTCAAACTATTTAAAAGAAGCCATCATGAAAAGAATATCAAGATTAAAGGTAAATATGTATGAGCATAGTGGTGAAACATTTTGTATAAATAACACCGATAATTATTTTAAGGCTTCAATGGCTCTTCTAAATAAAGAGGTGTTTGATGATTTGTTTAAGAGAAACGG
>JAGXRU010000272.1 GCA_018335765.1 Alkaliphilus sp. | reverse complement strand
ATGTTATTCATAAAAAAAAGATATATGAAAATCTGTATTAAAAAATCTGCACGGCTTGCCTTGCAGATTTTAAATGATCTTTGTTTTTCTTTATTATTCATTTTATAGGCATCTCAAAAATTTCTAAATATTGCTTTGCAAAATAATGACCTTCCTATTCCTCAAGTTTTATGTATTTTTTAGCTATGAGCTTTTCAACGTGAGCTTCTACTTTTTCCTTAATATTTATTCCGTAGGTTTCTTCAAGAACAAACATCATTGAAACAGCAACTTGTGCCACATCTAAAAGTTCCACACTGATTTTCTCTATTACTTCAGTATCATCTAGCTCAACCTGTTCCCCATTCATACCTCTAAATTTACCAATGGCTTGAGCAAGTTCGCCCGCTTCCTCCATAAGCTTTAGACAAGTTGATTCCAAACCTGGTTTTAAATTGTTTAATTTTGGCAGGCTAATTTGTTTAAATTCTGTACTATGGCCCATAGTGGTCTCCTTTCAATTTTTTATTCATAGGTCTCTAAAACCAGCGGCATATAGCTACCCTTCATTGCTCGTATTCAACCAAATCGCACAGTCTTTTCTTTTGATAAATCCGATCCTTATCTATTTTTTCAGAAGTAAGAAATCCCTTCTTAATTAAATTCAGTATATGACCGAGCTATTTCTTCTACTTCAGCAATATCTTTTGAATCCGGATTACCTTTCATCCACTCATCCATGATTCTGACTATATACTCTGCAGGAACATCGATAGCCCAGTCTTTAAATTCAGATTTTGACTCCTGTTCATACTCCTGGATACCTTTTATTATTCCTATACAGTAGTTCTTAGCCTCCATGAACATAATAAGCTTTTGGTATTTTTTCATCTCTTCCACAAAAGGCTTAAGTACTTCTTCAAACATCACCCACGCTTCTTCCGACGGTTCCACGTACCCATACCTTGTTTTACCCGAACGGTCCCACAACTCTTCAACCTCTAACCGGTCCAATTCATTATAAACCTCAACGGCGATATCATCAGAATCTACTTCACTTAGCATTTTAACTGCAATCTGATAAATTTTATCCTCAAATTTCTTATCTTCCTCCATAAGAACTTTCAAAATATATAAGGCATCGCTTGGATCAATATCCTTAAGTATATCTCGTTTGCTTTTGTTTTTACCATCAGTCTCCATATCGCCTGTTCAACATCCTTTCATCTTTGGATTATTATTTTTTCAAGTGTATTTACCTTGATTCGTCAGAAAATTTGTCCATAATTTTTATATAATCAGTCATCTGGTTTATTATCAAATGCATAATAACCACAACATGGTCATTTATGTTTCATCGTTCTATCTTTCTAAATAATATACCAATAGTGAAAATCAAACTCTCCAGCTTGCTTCTTCTTAGTTAGTTTACCCCTTATTAATCTTTGTTGGAGGCTTTAACCTTCATTCTTATTGACAATTATTAGTATATCACAGGCTCGGTCATTCTTGAATAGTCTTTTCTCCTGTAGTCCATTACTGCGGAAGACTATAATCTATGCATCAAAAATCTTGACTTTTTCTGCTTCGCTCCGCATTATATTTTTGTCATAAGCACCGTTCTGGCAAACAGCTTCACCCAAGACATCCTACAACCATCCACTTAAGCTCCTTTTACCTATTTTATAACTGAACTTCTCTATAATACCTCTAATTCGGCTTTATCATGGAATATATTATGTCTCATAAGTTGTTATAGCACGAAGAAAAATAAATATTCTCTACTCCTTATAAGATTAAGGCGTCAAAAGCCTTAACTAAAAAGCCTTTAAAATTTAATACAGTATTTTAATAATAACCCTCATACATGGTATAATGTAATAATACTATGCTTGAAAACGATGGTCACTAGCTGCCTGAAAGCATGGTGCATTATACCGAGAAAGAAAATTATAACAAAATGGTTTATCACATGAGTGACACCAATTATTCTAGATCCTTAAATTATGCCAAGTCATTATTGTTTTTATCTAATCTATATAAGATTTCTATCAAAGAAGGTGATTTGAATGAATTCAATTCTAACTTATCTGTATAAGAATGAGAATATAAATGGATATATAATAAGAGCCTTGTTAAATAATGTAAGAGGCTTCCATTACAAATTAAAAGTTGACAACAAAAACAATATTACAGGACTAGCAGCCATGTGGGAGGAAGAAAAAAGTAGATCACGTGATAGAAAAAAGTTGTAGTACATAGTCAGCTGAAATAATTGCATTGTGTCGATAGTACAACACTATTTAAAATCGATTTGCAGATACTATATATAGAAAACACTATCTGGTTTGAATCCCAAATAGTGTTTTTGATTTGTAAATAATAAATTATCTCTTTGAAAACTGAGGTGCACGTCTTGCTTTTTTTAAGCCGTATTTCTTTCTTTCTACCATACGTGAATCTCTTGTCAAAAATCCTGCTCTCTTTAAAGTTGGTCTGAGTTCAATGTCAGCCTTTAACAAAGCTCTGGATATTCCGTGTCTTAATGCTCCAGCTTGACCTGTAAAACCGCCGCCCTCAACCTTTGCAAGAACGTCATATTTACCGATTGATTCGGTTATTACTAGAGGCATCTTAACATCTCTTTTAAGAGTTTCATAATTAAAATACGTATCTATATCTCTACCATTTATTAGTATTTTGCCCTCTCCGGGAACTAGTCTTACTCTGGCAACGGAAGTTTTTCTTCTGCCAGTTCCATAGTATTGTACTTTAGCCATGGCGTTTCCTCCCTTCTTCTTATGTTCTTATATCTAAAAATTCCGGCTGTTGAGCTTGATGCTTATGTTCTGGACCAACGTATACTTTTAGCTTTTGTATCATGGCTCTACCTAAGGTATTCTTAGGAAGCATTCCTTTCACTGCAATCTGTATTGCCTTCTCTGGTTTTTTTGCCATTAATTCTCTAGCTGTCATTTCTTTTAGTCCACCTGGATGACCTGTATGATGTTTGTAGAGTTTCTGATCTAGTTTTTTACCTGTAAATTCCACTTTCTCGGCATTTACAACTATTACAAAATCACCTGTATCCACATGAGGTGTAAATATCGGCTTTTTCTTTCCTCTTAAGATAGATGCTATTTCCGTGGAAAGACGACCTAATGTTTTTCCATCAGCATCCACCACATACCACTTCCTTTTAATTTCCAGTGGCTTAGCAACGAATGATTTCATTTTTTTCCCTCCTAATACTGCTTTAAAATCAATTGGACTATTTATCGTTAAAAAAACCGGGGCTCTGGTTTTTTTAATAAGCATATCACTAATCTAGTGTAATACATGTTGCCGTGTGTGTCAAGGGATATTTAAGGTTTTTAGTCATAATAAACCTCAGCCAAATACAGGCCTTGTGCCTTAGCCGTATGTTTTGCTTTTTCACGGATACCACTCCCAATGATCAGAGGTAATTCATGGGCTTTTATTTTATTTCTCCCTACATCCACTAAGGTTCCCACCATAATTCTAACCATATTATACAAAAACCCATTTCCTCTAGTCTCTATTATTATCATGTTATCTATCATGCATACATCAAATGAGTAAATTGTCCTTACAGTATTCTTTACGCTAGAACCCGATGCCATAAATCCTTTGAAATCATGTTCCCCAATAAAGTATTTAGAAGCTGTCATCATCTTTTCAAGATCAAGTTCATATGGTACTAAATAGGCATAATTTCGCAACAAAGGTTTTCTGAATTTAGTATTATTGATTTTATATATATATTTTTTGCCCACCGCCGAATATCTTGCATGAAAGGATGGGTCCATCTCCTCTGCGGATTTTATTACAATATCTTCTGGGAGCAAACCATTCAATGCCAAAGGTATTTTTCCT
>JAGXRU010000271.1 GCA_018335765.1 Alkaliphilus sp. | reverse complement strand
TGGGGCGGGTTCTGCCGGAATAGCCATTACAAAACTGCTTCTTGGAGAAAAGGTCAATGATATTATTTTATGTGACCGACAAGGCGCTATTTTTGATGGTCGTCAAGGGCTAAATCATGCTCAGCAGGAAATATCAAAAATAACTAATTTAAACAAGATAGAAGGAAAGCTTTCAGAAGTTCTTCTCAATACGGACGTTTTCATAGGTGTTTCCGGACCCAATATATTGGCGAAGGAAAGCATTGCAACTATGGCAGAAAATTCAATTGTCTTTGCCATGGCAAATCCTATACCAGAGATTATGCCTGATGAGGCACGAAAAGGCGGAGCCTTTATTATTGGAACAGGAAGGTCGGATTTCCCGAATCAGGTAAATAATGTGCTTGCTTTCCCTGGTATTTTTAGAGGGGCACTTGATGTGAGAGCAAAGGATATTACAGAGAGTATGAAAATTGCTGCGGCTCATGCCATTGCCGGTTCAGTTAGTATGGAAGAGCTTAGCCCTGAATTTATTTTACCAAAGGCTTTTGATACAAGAGTGGCACTGAATGTTGCAAAAGCTGTTGGAGAAGCTGCAAGAAATGAAGGGATAGCAAGAATATTATAGAGCAAACCAGACATAAGGTCTGAAACTACTTTCATATTTGATAATTATACGCTTTACATAGATTAAGGATAGGTATATAATTGCTTATAGATGATCTTTTTCGGTTTTGATTTGTTGAATTACTATTTATGAGGTGATAGAGTGTCTCCAAATAGAATATTCATTAGTGGATATGCTAAATTGCCAAAGGGAATTACAGCAAGTGAGCTATATGGTGTGATAGTTGTAGGACTTTTAATTAATAGAAATACTGGTGAGATTCTTGATGCTGAAGCATCTCTTGTAACTGATGTGGCCAGAACATTTTTTAAAAACCATCTCATTGGAGAAAATATAAATAACATTGATTTCATTGAAAAAACTTTTAGAGACTGTTATTTTGGTTCGGCTAGAAAAGCCATTATCTCAGCATTGCGAACCTGTTATGAAAAATACAGTCAAGTAAGTGAAGGTGTTTATATTGAAAATGAATAATATTGCCATTTATCTATGGTGGTAAAATGTCCTTTTACCTTGCAAAATAGATAAAATACGGCTAGATATTTGTAGGAGCATATTTTTATTAATGCATTACATATCTAGTCGTTTTTTGATGTTTAAATTCATATGATTTTTCACGCAGAAGGAGGGTAATAGCTATGACAGATGATAGGATTAGGATGACTGGATTAAGAGATAAAATTATGTCAGCAGAAGATGCGTCAAATTTAATCTGTGATGGTATGATTGTAGCTACTAGCGGATTTACTCCTTCCGGATATCCTAAGGCTGTACCCTTAGCATTGACAAAACGGGCAGAAACGTTGGATAGATTTAGCATTACTCTTATAACAGGAGCTTCGGTAGGAGATGAGATAGACGGAGCACTGACGAGATCGGGCTTGATCAAAAAAAGATTTCCATATCAAACTCACAATGACATAAGAGATGAAATAAACAGCGGGAGAATTTTATTTCAAGATGTTCATCTTAGTCATTTGCCACAGTATTTAAAATCAGGCTTCTATGGAAATGTTGATGTGGCTATTGTTGAGGCTTTAGCTATTACGAAGGAGGGAGGAATTATTCCCACCACATCGGTTGGCATTTCACCTACTGCGATACAGCTTGCTCAAAAAGTAATTGTAGAAATTAACACCTCTCAACCAATGACTTTAGAGGGCATGCATGACATTTATTTTCAACAAAGGCCTCCACATGGAAAACCTATTCCTATTATGCATCCAGGTGACAGGATAGGTACCATATATATACCATGTGACCCCAATAAGATAGAAGCGATTGTATTTACAGATATAAAGGATGGTGCAAGGCAATTCAGTTCAATAGATGAAAAATCTTTTATTATTTCAGGATATATAATGGAGTTTCTGAACCATGAAGTAAAAATGGGCAGACTGCCGAAGAATCTTCTGCCGTTACAATCGGGAGTAGGGTGTGTAGCAAATGCTGTATTAGGGGGGCTGGTACATTCTAATTTTTATAATTTAACCTGTTATTCAGAAGTTATACAGGATTCTATGTTAGATCTTATTGATTCAGGGAAGGTTATAGTGGCTTCAGGATCAGCTCTGACACCTTCTAAAGAGGGTTATGATAGGCTATACAAGAATTTGGAAAAATATGCATCCTTTGTAGTATTAAGACCTCAGGAGATAAGCAATAGCCCTGAAGTAATTCGAAGGCTGGGTGTTATAGCTATGAATACAGCAATTGAAATTGATATGTATGGACATGTGAATTCTACAAATATTATGGGCTCAAAGATGATGAATGGAATCGGTGGATCAGGAGATTATACAAGAAATGCCTATTTATCATTTTTCAGCACACCTTCCACAGCCATGAATGGTGATATATCTTCAATAGTTCCAATGGTTTCTCATGTTGATCACACTGAACATGATGTAATGATTGTAGTGACAGAACAAGGATTAGCAGACTTAAGAGGCACTTCTCCCACCGAAAGGGCAATGAAAATAATTGATAACTGTGCTCATCCTGATTATAAGCATATGTTAAAAGATTACATGGTAAGAGCATCAACAGGAAAGAATAAGCACGAACCCCACCTAATTGAAGAAGCGTTGTCTTGGCACCATAGATTTATGCAAACTGGAACTATGAAGATTAAATAGTCAGAAAAATGCAAGAGTGAAATAAAAAAAATGATGATGCAGGAATTCATGGATACGAATAGAAGCTAGTTGAGGATTTTAGGTTAATTGAGGATTGCAGGTTAATAAAGAATTAACAAAGCAATAAACTTTATAGATGAGGAGGATGTACTATGTTTGAAAAGGAAAAACTTGAAAAAATAGGAGAAGGGCATAAAGCATATGAAACAAAGATGGAAAAATCTTTGGAAAAAAGACCTGAACGGAAAAAAGATTTTGAAAGTGGATCAGGAACAAAGGTTAACAGATTATATGCCCCAGATGATTTATCGGATTTTGACTATACTGAGGACTTGGGTTTTCCAGGCAGTTACCCTTATACCAGGGGTGTTCAGACAAATATGTACAGAGGAAAACTCTGGACTATGAGAATGTATGCTGGTTTTGCTACAGCAGAAGAATCAAATAGAAGATACAAGTTTTTGCTCGACCAAGGTCAAACCGGATTGTCGGTAGCTTTTGATTTGCCTACTCAGATAGGTTACGACTCTGATCATTCTCTGTCAGAGGGTGAGGTTGGAAAAGTAGGCGTCGCCATAGATTCTTTGGCGGATATGGAAATACTTTTCGACGGTATACCTTTAGATAAGGTATCTACATCTATGACTATCAATGCCCCTGCTTCGGTGTTGTTAGCTATGTATATTGCTGTGGCAGAACGTCAGGGTGTTAAACCGGAGCAACTAAGAGGAACTATTCAAAATGATATTTTAAAGGAATATATCGCACGTGGTACATATATTTTTCCAACTGACCCATCTATGAGGCTAATAACAAATATTTTTGAATACTGCTCTAAAGAGGTACCTCAGTGGAATACCATATCTATTTCCGGCTACCACATAAGAGAAGCAGGTTCTACAGCAGCCCAAGAGGTAGGGTTTACTCTGGCAGATGGAATAGCTTATGTGGAAGCAGCTATTAAAGCCGGATTAGATGTAGATTCCTTTGGTCCTAGACTTTCGTTTTTCTTTAATGCCCATAACGACATACTTGAGGAAGTTGCCAAGTTTAGGGCTGCCAGAAGAATGTGGGCTAAGATTATGAAGGAGCGATTTGGGGCTAAAGACCCTAAATCCATGCAGTTAAAATTCCATACTCAAACAGCAGGTTCTACGCTTACAGCTCAACAGCCAGAAAACAATATTGTAAGGGTTGCGATCCAAACGCTGGCAGCAGTATTAGGTGGGACACAGTCACTGCATACCAACTCTAAGGACGAAGCGTTAGCACTACCTAATGAGGACTCTGTAAGGGTTGCTCTTAGAACTCAACAAGTTGTGGCTTATGAAAGCGGAGTGGCAGATACAGTAGATCCATTGGCTGGCTCATACTATATCGAAGCACTGACCAATGAAATTGAAGAACAGGCCATGGCATATATTAAGAAAATAGACGAATTAGGGGGAGCTCCTAAGGCGATTGATAACGGCTATATCCAACAGGAAATAATGGAAGCAGCATATAATTATCAAAAAGATATTGAAAATGGAAAAAGGGTAATAGTCGGAATGAATAAGTTTCAAATTCAAGAAGAATCACCAAAAGGATTATTAAGGGTTGATCCAGCAGTGGGAGAAATGCAGAAAAAGAAGCTGGTTGAACTGAGAAATAAGAGAGATAACCAACTGGTTTCTAGTGCTCTGCATAATTTAAAAAGGGCTTGTGAAGGAACAGAAAATGTTATGCCTCATATTCTTGTTGCTGTGAAGACCTATGCAACTCTTGGAGAAATTTGTGATGTAATGAGAGAAGTGTTTGGGGAATATCAACAGACAGTACAGTTGTAAATCCTGCTAAACTGTTTGATTATGCTTATTATCCTATTTAGATAATTGAAAGATTATAGTGAAGGAGGAAAACAGAATGGATAGACCTATAAGAGTTTTAGTTGCAAAGCCTGGTCTTGATGGTCATGATAGAGGAGCAAAGGTTATAGCTCGGGCATTAAGAGATGCCGGTATGGAAGTTATATATACAGGTCTAAGACAAACACCTGAACAAATAGTGAGTGCAGCCATTCAAGAGGATGTTGATGTAGTAGCTATGAGCATATTATCGGGTGCTCATAATACATTGTTGCCTAGGGTTGTGGAATTATTAAATAAAGAGAATGTTGATGATATGTTGGTATTAGGCGGGGGGGTAGTCCCTGACGAAGATATTCCTTTTCTTAAGGAAATAG
>JAGXRU010000270.1 GCA_018335765.1 Alkaliphilus sp. | reverse complement strand
TAAAGTCCTGTGGGTTACAGAGTTTCCATTGTTTGAGTATGATGAGGAAGAAAATAGATATGTGGCTAAACACCACCCCTTTACCTCGCCTATGGATGAAGATCTTGAATTATTAGAATCTTCACCTGCTCAAGTTAGAGCTAAAGCCTATGATATTGTTGTAAACGGTATAGAACTTGGAGGAGGAAGTATTCGAATTCACAGGAGCGAACTCCAACAAAGAATGTTTGAGGCTTTGGGCTTTACTCCAAAACAGTCTTGGGATAAGTTTGGATTTTTACTGGAAGCATTTAAATATGGGACTCCTCCTCATGGTGGGATTGCTTACGGTTTAGATAGGTTAGCTATGTTGCTATCAGGAAATGAAAGTATCAGAGAGGTAATAGCATTCCCTAAAACTCAAAATGCATCCTCGCCATTGACTGAAGACCCAACTGAGGTTGAGGATAAGCAGTTAAAGGAAGTACATATACAGGTGGTTCTAGATAGTAAAAAATAAAGTGTCTTTATGACACTTTATTTTTTGTTCCTTTTTAAATGCTAGATCATGGGGTATAGTTAATATGGAAAACAAAATACATGTCTATAATGTCATGACATATCTAAAGGATACTTCAAGTAATTTTGTATACAAACTTGAGCATATTCTCTTGCAAAGTAATATATTGATATATGCATATTATGATGTTTTATAAAAACCATTTAGGTTGGGGGAAATTGGTTGATGAAAACTGAAAAGTTTATCAAAAAGTGGGAAAAAGATAAACAACGAGGTAAAAGAAAATATGTACTGACGGCTGGTATTTTGATTGGCATAGCATCGCTTGTAGGCGCTACAATTGGGAGATTGTATAGAGGTAATTTTTTCTAGAGTTTTTGGGAGTACTATGTTTATATCTACCTAGGTAATTTTTTGGGAGGTTTTATAGGAGGAGTACTTGGATCACTTGCAAGGTGGCAAATGAATGAAGAAAAATATAATAAGTTAACAAATAATGATTTAAAGGGCTGAAATAAGTCAGCTCTTTATTTACTCAACTTTCGCAGTTTAAAAATAATTTTTAAGCAGTGAAATCAACTTAATAACTGGATACAGTCACAGCCAAGTCATATCAAAGCTTTAATTGGGGAATCATACTGCGAAAGTTAAGTAACAAAGATAGGATTTGAAGTAGTGGAACTAGATAATGGGAAACAATAGAATAATATGGTACAATAATTTTCAATATTTAATACGCATTTAAAGAAAGAGGTGTTTACTGACATGAGTAGCTTTCAGATAAAAGAAACCAATAGAATTGAATTGAAATGTGAACTTAATGATAAATTGGAAAGGGAAGTGGTTGGCTTTTTAAACTATCATGAGGGCGGCACCATTTATATTGGAATAGATGATGATGGCAATGTAATTGGGCTTTCAGATTTAGACGATGTTCAGTTGAAAGTTAAGGACCGAATCAAAAACAATATTATGCCATCAACTTTAGGTCTATTTGATGTGATATGTGAAACAAGCAATGGTAATAGTTATATTAAAATTAATATTGCAAGTGGTCCCGAAAAACCATACTACATAAAGAGATACGGCATGTCCCCAAGAGGATGTAGTATTCGTATTGGGAGCTCAACTGAATCAATGACACAAAATGCAATTGAAGAGCTATTTGCAGGGCGAACAAGAAATTCTATAGGAAAAATTAAATCTCCAAAACAAGAACTAAGCTTTGAGCAATTAAAAATATTTTATGAAGAAAACGAATTTCATCTAAATGAGCATTTTGCTAACAATTTAGAATTACTAACTGATGAAGGTAAGTATAACTATGCCGCTTATCTTCTTGCTGATGTTAATGGCACATCAATTAAAGTGGCTAAATACAGTGGTGACGATAGATATGATTTGATAGAAAATAATGAATACGGGTATTGTTCTCTGATAAAAGCAGCGAAGCGAGTATTAGATAAATTGGAAGTGGAAAACCGAACGCTTGCAAAAATAACTTCCAAAGAAAGAGAAGAAAAAAATCTTGTAGATAAAATTGCTTTGAGAGAAGCAGTAATCAATGCTATTGTTCACAATGATTATTCAAATGAAATCCCACCGAAAGTAGAAATTTTTTCAGATAGGATAGAAATAACTTCTTCTGGTGACTTGGTTCAGGGAATGACGGAAGATGAGTTTTACAGCGGTTATTCTGCTCCAAGAAACAAAGAATTGATGAGAGTTTTTAAGGATGTCCGTCTTGTAGAACAATTAGGTTCAGGCATGATAAGGATACTTAAAAAATATGATCGATCAATTTTTACAATAACTCCGAACTTTATTAGAGTTGCATTTCCTTTTTCAAATTCAATGGAATTAGCAGATAAAATAGAAAATGACGGATTAAACGGCGGATTAAATAGCGGATTAAAATCCTTATTTTACACAATAAAAAATAATTCAGGAATTAAAGCAAAAGATGCTTCAATATTATTAGATAATCGTGCTATTAGTACTATAGAAAAACAGATAAAAGAATTATCTAATAAGGGTTTAATTGAAAGACGTGGAAGTAAAAAAGCCGGAGGTTATTATGCTGTAAAAAATGAGGAATAAAAAAAGAAAATGATTTCCAGAATATGATTTACCGCTATCCCCCTAGATTTGATAATGTTAGCTTTACGAAGCATTGTATTAATTGTAAGCGTTCTCATAGTTTTAAAAAGTGTTGATGTAGCCTTTTCAGAGGGAACAGTTTGGTGTATCATAATGGTATGCACCCTTTCTGTTTGGAATGTATGGTCTCACAATACTTGCATTTTACCAAACTTGGGTGCATTTTGTGTCAATAATATAATAAAAATTAGCTAAATGCTTTAGATCTTAGACTCCGCTTAACTCAAACAAGGAAATCTGGAATTAAAATGGAATAATTTTCCAAAAAGGATTTTTAAATTTTGTGCCGAAATACCATCACGAGAATATGCCATAGGAGGTTCTGATGATGGTTGATCCTCGTATCGTTGAAACATATAACGTAGGTAAAGAAGGTTTTATTGTGGCACTAAGTGAAGCTCTAGGTGTGCCAGCACTTATTGATCAATGCCTTACAAGCCCAACAGGAAGACCGCTGGAAATCCCATATGGAGTCCTTGCAATGATGATGATGGTGAATATGTGTGATGATCATCGGCCTGTCTATAAACTAAATGAATACTACGAGTACAGAGATTTAGAAGGACTTTTCCACTATCCGATCTCACTAGAACAAATCAATGATGATCGATTTGGGGGATTCCTTGATCTTTTCCACGCAGCCAACTGTAGAAATATTTTCACTCAAATTGCAGCAAAAGCCATCACTCTTTATGGTATTCGTATTAAAAACATCAACTTTGATACCACTTCTAAAGTTATGTGGGGAAACTACGAGACAGAAGAAGGTGTTCTAGGTGTTATTAAAATTGATTTTGGTCACAGTAAAGATAAAAGAAATGATAAAAAGCAGATTAAATATGGTATTGGTTGTGCTAATGGTATTATTGTTGATGCTATCGTACTCTC
>JAGXRU010000269.1 GCA_018335765.1 Alkaliphilus sp. | reverse complement strand
TTTATCACCTCCTACAGATATGAATAGTTATTAAATATTATTAAACCTATGTATTGTTTTTATGAATTAAGCAATAATAATTTTGAATAAGCACATAATTACAATGCAATACAATGCCCAGCCAAAAACTAATTTCCCGAATAGTCTTGAAAAAACTAGGTTTATGGTATAGTATAGTATTAACAACTTTGAAGGGAGGAATGCTCCATGCTTTTTAGAAATTGTGCAGGTGGTGTAGTGTTTTATGAGGATAAGATCTTGATTTTGAAGAATGAAAAAAACGAGTGGGTGCTGCCTAAAGGTGTAATTCGTAATGGAAGTCTCTCAAGAGATGTGGCGTTAAACCGTGTAAAGGAAGAAGCGGGTGTTGATGCTGAAATAATCTCATCAGTGGGAGAAACCTGTTACGAATTTTTTTCTTTGACAAGACAAAAACCAGTGTGTAATGAAATAACATGGTATTTAATGAAGGCTCCTGAGGAAAAATTTGAGTTAAAAACAGAATTAGGGTTTAAAGAGGTTGGGTTTTTTCATATAGATGAGGCTTTAGAAAAAATTACTTATAACCAAGATAGGTCTTTGGTTAGTCTTTCATTTAAAAAATATAAAGAGCTAGTTAACGTGAAAATAATGGCATGATGAGTAAGTTCCATTAAATTAGTACATATATTATTTGGCATAGGAGCTGATGTTTTTGGAAATGGAATTATTAAAAAAGGAAATGTTAGAAAGAAAAGTATGGGCTGTGGTAGGAGCTTCACCAAAGAAAGATAAATTTGGATATAAAATTTATAAAAAGTTGAAAGCTAGAGGCTATGAAGTATTTCCTGTTAATCCAGGTTGCGATCTGATTGATGGAGATAAGTGCTATTCCTCTCTTAATGAGCTGCCCAAGATCCCTGAGTGCGTTAATATGGTAGTTCCTCCGAGAGTAACAAACAGTACTTTAGAGGAAATTGTGAAACTAAATATTAATAATGTATGGCTTCAACCAGGAACTTTTGATGAAGAAACGATTGCTTTGTATGAAGAAAAAGGTGTTAATACTGTTTATTATGATTGTATATTGGTTGCTCTCGGGTAATGCAGGTCGTACTATTTTGTACGACTTTTGCCTTTCCAAAAAAACTCATAGATTCCCATTATGAGAAGGAAAATTCCAAATAGCTTTTTCAATAGATCTGAAGGTAGATTAACGGCTAACAATGAGCCTGTTAATGCTCCGATTATACCAAATACTATTAATGGTAGGCAAAGAGTAGTTTCAATATTTTTATTTTTGAAATGAGTAAATAATGCGGTGATTGCTATTGGTATAAAGGATAATAAGTTAACACTTTGGGCGTGATGCTGAGTTAAATCAGTGAAAATTATCATAGCTGGAATTAATATAGTTCCTCCGCCAATACCCATACCACTAATGACTCCTGAAAATAAGCCTATAATAATCAATAACATTAAATCACCATCCTTATTGCTGCAACAATCATAAAAATCGCAAAAGCCTTTCTCAATATCTTTTCAGGAATTTTATTTAATAGCTTTGCTCCTATAAACGCACCAATAACACCTCCTGCAATAACCTTTAAAGTTATGTCCCAAACTATAATACCATTTTTCATATATACTATTGTACTGATCAATGCAAGAGGGAGTATTACTGATATGGCAGTGGCATGGGCCTTATGCTCTGCTATACCAAATAAAAAAAACAAACCTGGAACAAGAATAGTGCCTCCGCCAGAACCAAATAATCCATTAACTAAACCTGTTATTAGACCTAAAAGCACAAATTTGATTTTATTATTATTTTTCATGAGCATCTCCAAACTTAGGAATAATTAGATGGTAAATAACTTAAAATAGAATTCTTATATAGTTTAATCATTATAAATTATTTTATTATCTATTGACTATTAGAAGGAAATATTATAAAATTATTTTAAACACACAATATCCGATAAGAAAAGTATGAAATGGAGGATTAGTATGAAAGTAGCCAATAGCATTACTGAATTAATAGGAAATACACCGATGGTGAAACTAAGAAACTTAGTTGGAGAAGATGATGCGGAAGTGTTTATGAAGCTTGAATTTTATAACCCTGGGAGTAGCGTTAAAGATAGAATAGCTTTAAGTATGATTGAAGACGCTGAGAGTGAAGGAAAGCTTAAAAAGGGATCGACAATTATAGAACCTACCAGCGGAAATACTGGAGTTGGGTTGGCTATGATTGGAGCAGCAAGAGGATACAGGGTTATCCTGGTAATGCCTGAAACCATGAGTATAGAGCGAAGAAAGCTTTTGAAAGCCTTTGGAGCAGAATTGGTATTGTCAGATGGGACAAAGGGCATGCGGGGAGCTATCGAAAAGGCGAATGAGATTGCAAAACAAAATCCGGAATACTATATGCCACAGCAATTTGAAAACCCATCAAATCCTAAGATTCACAGGCAGACAACAGCTTTAGAAATACTTGAGCAAATGGATTACAAAATAGACATGTTTATCGCAGGGGTAGGAACGGGCGGAACTATAACTGGTGTTGGCGAAGTTCTAAAAAGTAAATTTGATAATATAAAAATTGTAGCTGTAGAGCCCAAAAATTCTCCTGTTCTTTCGGGCGGAGCAGCTGGACCACATAAAATTCAAGGAATCGGTGCAGGTTTTATTCCTAAGATCATAAATACTGAGGTAATCGATGAAATAATACAGGTTGAAGATGAAACAGCCATGGAATTTGCTAGGAAAATGGCAAGAGAGGAAGGAATTTTAGTAGGTATTTCTTCAGGGGCTGCCATCTATGGTGCTATTCAGAAGGCCAAAGCTTTAGGTAAAGGTAAAAGAATTGTAGTTATTATTCCTAGCTATGGAGAAAGATATCTTAGTACACCATTATATGATTTTGAATAAGTTTGTTGGAGATACTTTTTTAAAAAATTAGTATCTCCTTTTTTTTGTGAAAAAAAGTGGGAAATTGCAAATAAATTAAATTGATAAAAAGTGAGAGGTAAGGATTGATTTATAATGATTGTTATGTGTATAATACTTTAGAAAAATAGTTTCTTTTACCGAATGGCGAAAGGGGGTCTATATGTGAATAGAACCTTACAGGAAAAAATTGATTTAGTGGTCGAATGGCTTAAAAAAAAGGTG
>JAGXRU010000268.1 GCA_018335765.1 Alkaliphilus sp. | reverse complement strand
AAAACTCGCACGCAATGATCGAGTAGGCGGAGCCTCACGGCTCCAACCCCTCACAGAACCCGCCGTGAGTCTGTCTAACAATTATTTTATGGCAAAAAGGATTATAGCACCCCTGCGTCGAATTATATATATAGGGGGTGTGATAATATGCCATTTATCGAAGGACAAGATAGAAATCAAATGTTCTTATTGCCAAACATATTAGAAGATTATGTTGACGAAGATAATCCAGTTAGAGTTATTGATGCCTATGTTAATGGTCTAAATTTAGATGAAATGGGTTTTATGATTTATTCTGGGTCAAATGCTGGGCAAAAGCCGTATAAAAGAAAAGATCTTCTTAAATTATATTTATACTGCTATATGAACAGAATTAGGTCATCGCGAAGAGTCGAAATTGAAGCCACCAGAAATATCGAACTAATGTGGTTAATTGGTAAAATCTCACCTGATCATGGCACTATCTCTTCCTTTATGAAGAATAATAAAGGTGCAATCAAGAAATTGTTTAAAGAATTCACCCTTCTATTAAAAGGATTTGCATTAATTGAGGGTACTCTCATAGCTATTGACGGTACAAAGATAAAAGCTAATAGCGCAAAAGGGAAACATTATAATGAGAATATTATCAACAAGAAAATGGATTACTATGAAGCAAAAATTGAAGAATATATCAGTGATTTTCTAAAATCTGCAGATGACGAAACCTTGCAACAAAAGATGATGGAGAAAATTGATAATTACAAAAAAAGAATCGAAATGCTTAATCTCATAAAAAAGGATCTTAAGGAACAAGGCAAAACACAGGTGTGTATAACTGATCCAGATTCAAGATCTATGAAAAATAATGGTAAATTTGAGGTATGCTTTAATTTACAAGCTGCTGTTGATAGTAAACATAAATTGTTTGTTGCCGTTGAAGTGGTAAATGATATTAATGACCAAGGTCAGTTGTCAAATATGATTTGTAATGCAAAACAAGTTTTGGATAAAGATAGTCAAATGACGATAGTTGCGGACACAGGATACTTTAACATGCTGGAGATATTGAAATCAGTGAACTCTAACACTGAGATATTGATAAAAGCACAAAAGGGAAAGCAAGAAAAAATTCTGAGTGGTTATGACAAAACAAACTTTCAGTACGATAAATTTCACGACACATATACATGCCCTAAAGGCTATATTCTTGATTTTAAATGGAATGGAAAGCAAAACGGGAATGATTACAAACGGTATACATGTAAAAATTATATGGATTGTGGCGTTGAAAACACTTGTACAACCTCCAAGACTGGCAGAAGTATATCTCGGTTAAAGGAAGAAGAAGTAATTGAGGCCGTTAACGAAAATACTATTCAAAAAAATACTGTATATAAAAAAAGAGGAACAATTGTTGAGCATCCATTTGGAACAATAAAAAGACACTTTGGGTATACGTATTTTTTGACTAGAGGATTGATTGGATTCTGTAAACGCTGAGGGAAGCTTAATTTGCCTTGCCTATAATTTGAAACGAATGATAAATATCTTAGGAGTTCCTGAATTGGTCAGGCGTTTCAAGGCGCTTATACTTATGTGTTTAGAGATATTTTCAATAATTCTTAGAAGACCAGTAAAAGTACTTGGAGTTTTTGTAATTTCAACGATTTTAAACTAATTGTTAGACAGACTCACGTACCGTTCGGTATACGGCGGTTCATTAGGAACTAATGCATTAACTGATATCGCTTAGTCATGCTTTTGTATCCTAGCTTTTCTAGGCGTGCATTTGTAAGCGTTCTTGACAGGATCGGGCTTTTGGATATTCTCCAATAGCCTTTTCTTGTGTTGGCGTATTCCCATGCTTTCTGTTTATCAATCCCTAATCTCTTAAGGTTCGTAAACTTGGTCTTTACCTTTTTCCATTGTTTCCATATACATGCTCTCAGTCTTCGCCTTATCCATTTTTCTAGTTCTTCAATTTTCGATTTGGCATTGGCTATGTTGAAATAGTTGAGCCATCCCACTGTGATTTCATTTAGTCTTTTAAGGCGGAATTCCATACTTATTCCTTTGTTTCGATTCGTTATTTCTTGAATCTTATCCTTAAATTTTCTGTATGATTTTTCATGTATTCTTACTTGAACACCTTTGCTGTTGAAGTAAAATGAAAACCCTAAAAATTTTCTTCTAGTTACTAGGTCTACCTTGCTCTTTTCTTTATTGACTTTAAGTTTTAGCTTTCCTTCTAATAATCTTGTCATACTTTCCATGACTCGCAGTCCTGCCTTTTTGCTTTTGACATAAATATTAGAATCATCGGCAAAACGGCAGAACTTGTGCCCTCGTTTTTCTAATTCTTTATCTACTTCATCTAGCATCACGTTTGATAATAGCGGACTAAGAGGTCCTCCTTGGACTGTTCCTTCTTCACTGTATGCTCTTATCCCTTCAACCATAATCCCACTCTCTAGATATTTCCTTATTAGTCTGAGCACTCTCGTATCTTTTATCTTTCTAGATAACCGCTCCATAAGTATGTCATGATTTACCTTGTCGAAAAACTTCTCTAAGTCCATGTCTACAACCCAACGATTCCCTTCGTTAATGTATTCTTTCGCCTTTAAGATTGCCATCTTGGCATGTCTTTTAGGTCTAAATCCATAGCTACTGCTTGAGAAGGTTGGTTCATAGATTTTGCTCAGCTCCTGTGCTATCGCCTGTTGTATCATTCGGTCTAGCACTGTTGGTATTCCTAGTAATCTAGTTCCTCCGTCTGGTTTTGGTATTTCTATTCTCCTGACTGGGGATGGAATATACCTTCCTTCTAGTAACTTTTGCTTTATTTTCAGCCAGTTGTCTACGACAAATCTACGAAGTTCATCATATTTCATGCCGTCGACTCCATGACTTCCTTTATTTGCAATCACTCGTTTCATAGCCTTCATCATATTGTCTCTAGCTAGTATTTTCTCGAGCAGGTCACTAGTTTCAGTTAATTCATTGTTTTCTCTTTCTCTCTTTGAGTTTCCATGAACATCACTAAGCGCCCCTTGATTACCTAAAAGTTCCACTTCTACTTCCTCAAGGCGACCTAAATATTTAGTTGTCTGCTTTCTATGTGTTTGTTCTAAGTTTTTCAAAGTTGAAAACCTCCTAATGTTCAGCCCTTCGCTACTGGTTCATGATCCTTTAGCTACTATGGCTTCTGCTGACTTCTCATGACAAATCT
>JAGXRU010000267.1 GCA_018335765.1 Alkaliphilus sp. | reverse complement strand
ATTCTCCCAAGGGTTTTGTTGTATCTTTAGATAGTATTATCACTACTCCAATTGAGTCCCCTTGAGTCATAATAGGTACTATTACCTGAGAGGTATACTTTTTTTCATCTCCTTCATCGTTGATCAGCGAACATGTCTTTTCTTTTTCTGTAATCGTAACAGACTTCTTGTCTTCCATCATTTTTTCTAAGGCTTTGCTAACCCTTTTTTCTAAATATTCTTTCTTTGAACCTCCTGCAACGGCAATTATAGTATCTCTATCTGCTATAACTGTCATATAGCCCAATGCATCATTTAGTGATTCTGCATATTCTGTTGAGAACTCAGTTAACTCTCCTATTGGGGAATATTTTTTAAGAATAACTTCGCCTTCTCGGTCTGTAAATATCTCCAATGGATCCCCTTCTCTAATTCTTAGAGTCCTTCTTATTTCTTTAGGGATAACAACTCTACCCAAATCATCAATTCTTCTAACTATACCTGTAGCCTTCACATTTTTCCCTCCTAAGCATAAGAATATGGAAATTAATTTAAGTTTATTATTTTACTTCAATGCATTTTTTATGCATGAATGGTAATTTTTAAAGTAGTTATTAGATTGAATTTATTTGGCTTCACATAAAAATCATACAACTTTAGCTGTATGATTTTTTATTTAAAACTATTTGATATTTTCTGGAAATCTCTCGATTTTCATGCTATTTCTAATCTCGTCTGACTTACTAAGTATAGCTTGGTCGATCAGCAAAGTTCTGATCTCTTCTTTGACATCTTCAAAGCTGCTAAGTTCATCTATTTTGTCAAAAACCTTGATAATATGGTATCCATAAGTTGTCTTAATTGGCTCACTTATTTCCCCCGGTTGTAAATTAAAGGCCGCTTCATCAAATTCTGGCACCATCATATCCTTGGAGAAGAAACCTAAATCTCCACCTTGGGGAGCAGAACCCGGGTCTTTAGAAAATTCTTTTGCCAATTCTGAGAAGTCTTGACCAGCTTGAATTTTATTAAGTATATCCTTCGCTTCTTCCTCTTTATCTACCAAAATATGACTTGCCTTCACTTGTATATTTCTATATTCTTCTTTATTCTGCTCATAATATTCTTTAAGCTTTTCCTCGGATAAATTTAATTCCTTTGATAAATTTTCGTAGAACTTATTCATATACAAATCAGTTTTTATCTGTTCTTTTATAAATGCTTCGTCTATACCATGCTCTGCAAAAAATTCATTTGCCTCAGTCTGATCCTTTATTCTTTCCATATAATCGGCGTATCTTTCTTCAATTTCTGATGTTTCTATCTCAATTTTGTTATTTTTCATATAGCTTATAATAGCTGTATCATTAATTAGCTTTTCAAGTACGTTTTCTTGAACAGCCTGCAAAAAAGTTTTTCCTCCAACATCTAAGCTCCACACCTTATCGCCATACATGTCCTCATAATTCTTTTTAAATAATATAAGATGTTTATCATATACATCTTTACTTATAACCTGTTCGCCTACTTTTGCTACAATATCGACACTATTAACATCAACTTTCTCTTTTTGACACCCTACAGTTATGACTACCATGACTATTAATATTATCATAAATACGATTCTTCTTCTGAAATACATGATTTTCCTCTCCTTCTATCTTTTCTAACTATCTTTTCTAACTCTCATTATATATTAGCTAGATCTTATTATATATTAAATCGCAATTAGTGCAAACCACTAATTTTTTCTATAACCTCACGCAACTCATTTATCCTTTTATTATGGTTTTTGTATTTATATTGTATAAATGATTTTGCTCCTGCATTTATCCGTATCCTATTGCCATAAGAATGAACAATCTCCCCAAGAAGCTTTGGCTCCATTCTGTTAGGATTGTCAAACTCCAGCTTTGCATAATCTTCAGTTTCAGTCACATTAAAAATACCCATTTTTTGTGCCATGGCCTTTATGAAGGCTATCTCCATGAGATTTAAACAAGCTTCTGGAATTGTTCCATATCTGTCTTCAATTTCCTCTTCCAGATTGACAAAATCTTGTTTGTCTCTTATAGAAGCAATTTTTTTGTAAATTACCAGCTTTTGACCCTCATTTCCGATATACTTTTCAGGGATATAGGCATTTATATTTATCTCTATGGTTGTGTCTAAGCTTCTTTCAACCTGTTCACCCTTTAATTCTTTTACGGTATCCTCCAAAAGCTTGCAATACAGATCATATCCAATGTCTGCCATATGACCATGTTGTTCTGATCCTAAAAGGTTTCCTGCTCCCCTGATCTCTAAATCTCTCATGGCAATTTTGAATCCTGAGCCAAATTCAGTAAATTCCTTGATTGCTTTCAATCTTTTTTCTGCAATTTCAGTTAAAATTTTATCTTTCTGGTATGTGAGATAAGCATATGCCAATCTGTTCGATCTTCCTACTCTTCCCCTTAGTTGATATAGCTGTGAAAGTCCCATCTTATCTGCATCATAAATGATAATAGTGTTTACATTAGATATATCAAGTCCTGTTTCAATAATAGTTGTACAAA
This sequence comes from Alkaliphilus sp., assembly GCA_018335765.1. Lineage (GTDB taxonomy): Bacteria > Bacillota > Clostridia > Peptostreptococcales > Thermotaleaceae > JAGXRU01. The sequence goes on along the minus strand of JAGXRU010000267.1, from coordinate 6,596 downwards.
CCAAAATATCGTGTTCTCCGTTCATAAAATCTATCATAGTGTTTTCCAATTCTCGTTCACTCATCTGTCCATGTCCTACAGCAATTTTTGCCTCCGGTACCAGCTTTCTGATTTTAGATGCCATCTGTTGTATTCCATTGACTCGATTATAAACAAAATAAACTTGTCCCCCACGGTAAAGCTCTCGAATAATGGCGTCCTTTATTATATCATCATTTTGTTCCATTACATAGGTTTGTACAGGATATCTCTCCTCTGGAGGATCTTCAATAACGCTCATATCCCTAAGACCAATCAAGGACATGTGCAAAGTTCTTGGGATAGGCGTAGCCGTCAATGTAAATATATCCACATTCTGACGCAATTTCTTGATAGCCTCTTTATGCCGAACTCCAAATCTTTGCTCCTCATCAACAATAAGCAGCCCCAATTCTTTAAATTGAACATCCCTTGACAGCATTCTATGAGTTCCTATTAAAATATCCAAGTTGCCGATTCTTGCATTATTTATTATTTCTTCTTGTTGCTTATCAGTTCTGAATCTGCTTAGCATCTCAATACTAACTGGAAATTGATGAAATCTTTGAATGAACGTATTGTAATGCTGTTGAGCAAGAATCGTGGTTGGCACTAGTACCGCTACCTGCTTGCCATCCATTACACTCTTAAAAGCAGCCCTGATGGCGACTTCAGTCTTTCCATATCCTACATCTCCACAAAGAAGCCTATCCATAGGTATTACTTTTTCCATATCTTCCTTCACTTCTTTTATACATCTTAATTGATCGGAAGTTTCCTCATAAAGAAAGTTATCCTCAAATTGATTTTGCCATGGAGTATCCGGTGAAAATGCGTACCCCCTAGAATTTTGCCTGACCGCATTCAGATGAAGCAGCTCCTTTGCCATATCCTCAATCGCAACCTTCACCTTGGCTTTCGTTTTCTTCCATTCCACCCCGCCCATTTTATTCAACTTAGGTGTTCCATCATCAGCCCCAATGTATTTTTGCACCATATCCATTTGTTCAATTGGTACATACAAGTGATCTCCATCGAAGTACCTTATCTTTAAGTAATCCTTCTTAGCACCCTGTACCTTCAACTGTTCAATAGCAATATATTTTCCAATTCCGTGGTTTTCGTGGACAACATAATCCCCTGTGTTTAGCTCTACAAAAGTTTTTATGGGACGGGCATCCTTTCGTTTTGTTGGTATTCTCTTTTTTTTGGCAGTTCCAAAGATTTCATTCTCTGAAATCACCATAAATTTATTCCCGTAATATTCAAAGCCCTTCTCCAAGTTACCTTCTAGTATAAAGGTTTGTCCTGATTGTATTATTTTGTCAGGATATTCAAGATAATCAGCAACAATATCTTTTTCCTTAAGGCTTAGTGCTAAATGAATAGCTCTATCTCGAGTTCCGCAAAGCAGAATAGTTTTATAACCCTTGTAGTTCCATTGCTTAAGTTCTTGACAAAATATATCCATTTTCCCATGAAAGGATTGTGGCAACCTAGCTGTGAAATTTATGATATGCTTTGGAGAAAAGGCTAAATTGCTTCTAGGTAGACTGCTCAGGGCAAAAACATGTTTTGAATTCAAATCAATGAGTAACTCATCAAAGTCTGCAATCAAATTCGCCTGAGTTGGCAACACTTCTCCCTTTTCAAGCAAATTCTTGAAGGATTCCTCAAATTCCCTATGAGCAGTTTCAGCTCTGTCTTTCACTCTCGCAGGCTCGTCAATAAAAACCATAGACCCCTTTTTAAAATAAGAAGTCAGAAGTTGTGTCTTATCAAAAAAGTAGTTTAAATAGTTTTCAAAGCTTTGTCCAATAATTCCTTCGCTCAATTGCTCAATAAATCTATTTGTTTTAGATTCAATATGTGCCTTTGACGCAGGTAATAATTTGCCGCCATAGTTTTGAAGCTCAACTTTCAGCTTTTTCCTAGCTGATTCAATATTTTTTGAGGGCATTACGACTTCTTTGGCTGGATAAATACGAATTTTTTCATGCTTTTCAATAGAAAGCTGTGTTTCCTTGTCAAAGCTTCGTATAGAGTCAATCTCATTATCAAAAAGCTCAATTCTGTATGGGTTGTCAGAGTCAATAGAGAAAATATCTATGATTCCGCCCCGAATACTAAACTGCCCTTTTGCTTCCACCATATCAACTCTTTCGTATCCTATCCTAATAAGCGTCCCCACAAAATCCGTGATATCAATTTCCAATCCATAATTTATATCAATAATATTTGCACCAAAAAACTCTTTAGGCATTATTTTGTTTAATAAGCTATCTACAGATGCTACTATTACACATGGTTCACCAGAAAATATCCGAATCATAGTCTTAATTCGTTCCTCAGCTATTTGATGACTATGCGCATCTACATCATAGAATATAATTTCTTTTGCCATAAACTGCAGCACATTGTTGTCATTAAAAAATTTCAGATCTTCATATAATTTTTTCGCTTGAATCTGATTATAGGTTATTATCAAGCTTTGATTTTCAAATAGTTCACTTAATGAAAAAACCATGTGGGCGATCTGTGATTCAACAAGGCCATGCACCACTGTAGGGCTGAGTCCCTTATCATAGCTGTATTTAAGCTCCTTGTATTCTTTTAATCCCTTCATGCCCTCGATAAATGTGTTTATTGTCAAAAATGTCACATCCTTTAATATTTAACAACACTTTAAACCCAGATTTTCACCTGGGCACTTAATATAACTCAACTTGTAAGTTTTTATTATCCATTATATCTATTCATAGCCGAATTAATTCCCTCTTTTAATATGATTTCAGCCGCTTCTGCGGCACTTTTGATTGAATTGTCCACAAATTCTCTATCCTCTTTTGAAAACTTACCGGTAACATAATCTGACAGTTCACCAAACACAGGCTTTCCTATTCCAATTCTTACTCTAGGAAAATTATCGAATTGTATCTCATATATAATCGATCTCATGCCATTATGAGTTCCTGCACTGCCGCTGGGTCTAAGCCTAAGTTTTCCAACCTCTATATCTATGTCATCATATATTACAATCAATTTTTCAATTTCTATTTTATAAAAATTGACAATTTCTAATATGCTTTGCCCGCTTAAATTCATGTATGTTTGAGGCTTAACCAGCATGGTTTTATGTCCATGAATGTTGCCTTCTCCAATTATAGCCTTATGCTTTACTTTATTCATAGATATATTATTCTTGTATGCTAAATAGTCAACCGCATCAAATCCGACATTATGCCTTGTACCGGCATACTGTTTCCCTGGGTTTCCCAGCCCTATAACTGCAAACATACTAACATCCTTTCTTGGTTAAAAAAATTTAAAACCCAACACCAGCTAAACTGTTCTGACGTTCTTATAGTCAGCTAGAATTATCCATTAATCAAACAGCTTGCTTACCGACATATTTTCATATATGCGTTTGATTGCTTCTGCAAATAATGGAGCCACCGACAATATTTTAATATTATCAAGCTTCTTTTCCTCCGGTACCGGAATCGTATCTAAAATAACAAGCTCTTTTATTACGGAATTTTTTATGCGGTCAATAGCGGGACCTGACAACACAGGATGTGTACAGCAGGCATATACTTCCTTGGCACCAAAATCCTTTAAAGCTTTTGCCCCTTGGGTAATCGTGCCTGCAGTATCTATCAGGTCATCCACAAGGATTACATTCTTACCGTGAATCTCCCCAATAATGTTCATAATCTCAGATACATTAGCTTTAGGCCTTCTTTTATCTATGATAGCAATAGGTGCGTCCAGGTGATTTGCAAGGCTTCTTGCCCTTGTAACACTTCCTAGATCCGGTGAAACTACCACCAAATCAGCAATTTTTAGTTTTTTGAAATATGCGGCTAAAAAAGGAACTCCCACCAAATGATCCACAGGAATGTTAAAATATCCCTGTATCTGTGGAGCATGCAAGTCCATAACTAAAACACGATCTGCTCCAGATGCAGTAATAATATCTGCCACCAGCTTCGCAGTGATTGGATCTCTTGCTTTGGCTTTACGGTCTTGTCTGGCATAGCCGTAGTAGGGCACCACTGCGGTTATTCTTCCGGCAGAAGCACGTTTTAGTGCATCGATCATGATAAGCAATTCCATTAAATGACGATTAACCGGAGCACAAGTTGATTGAACAACAAATACGTCAGCACCTCTTACAGTTTCATTAATATTTACAGAAATTTCACCATCACTAAAAGAACCCACTTCTGCATCGCCCAACTTCACGCCAAGTTTTTCACAAATGTTGGTAGCTAGATCTTTACTGGCATTCCCTGCGAAAACTTTGATAGCACATCCATTGATGTTCATTTTAAATCCTCCTCCGTTATTCTTTCTTCAGTAGTTTTTTCTTATCAACCCAGCCAAGTATGTTTTTTTGTCTTGCTCTTGCAACAGATAATGCTCCTTCCGGAACCTCAGTTGTTATCGTAGATCCAGTTGCTATATAGCCATATTTTTTTACTGTGACAGGTGCGACGAGATTAACGTTGCTTCCCACAAAGGCATTATCCTCCACTATGGTCTTATGTTTGTTTTTCCCATCATAGTTTACAAAAACAACTCCACACCCTATATTTACATTTTCCCCAACTTCAGCATTACCTATATAAGCCAGATGAGATGCCTTAGAATTGTCTCCTATTGTAGAATCTTTGACTTCAACGAAATCCCCTATCTTGACATTCTTTCCCAGCCTGCTGTTTGGCCTTAAGTAAGCATATGGACCTACATGGCTGCCCTCTTCAATACTGCTCTTAATTATTGTCGAACTTTGTATTTCCACTGAATTTCCTATAACTGAATCCTCAATGCGGCTATTGTGACCAATGATGCAATCCTCACCGATTTTGGTACTGCCCCTTAATATTACACCCGGATAGAGCACAGTGTCTCTTCCAATTTCTACCTCCTTATCCACATATGTGTTTTGTGGGTGGATAATAGTTACTCCGTTGTTCATCAAATTTTCCAACAGTCTTTTTTGCATGATTTCTTGTGCTTCGGCAAGTTGTACTTTTGAATTAATTCCCATAATTTCAGTATTATCTCGAATTTTTAAAGCTCCCACCGTATGTCCAGCATTCCTTAGGATTCCTATTGCATCTGTAATATAGTATTCTCCTTGAGAATTGTCGTTTTTTATGCATCCCAACGCTTCTTTTAAAAATTTTGCATCATAGCAATAAATCCCTGAATTAATTTCATGTATAGCTCTTTCTAAGTCATTGGCATCTTTGTGTTCAACTATACCTTTGACATTTCCGACATCATCCCTGACAATCCGTCCGTAACCCGATGGATCTTCAAAATTAGCTGTTAAAACTGTGGCCTTGTAGCTTCCTTCAATGTGATGATCAATCAACTGTTGTATAGTACCAGATTTTATTAGAGGAGTATCTCCATATAAGAGCAGCACATAACCCTCATCAGGAATTTCGGCCTTTGCTTGCATCACAGCATGTCCAGTGCCTAGTTGTTCCCGCTGACATGCGAAATGAACATTCCTGTGAGACAAGGCATTTTCAAGCAAATCAGCACCATGACCAATAACTACTACGGTTTTTTTTACATGAACTTCCATTGATACATCAATAACATGCTCTACCATAGACTTCCCACATAATTGATGAAGTACTTTTGGAAGATTGGATTTCATCCTTGTTCCTGCCCCGGCTGCTAAAATAACAGCGGTAATATCATCCATCACCTGACACTCCTTATATATTATTATTCAAAAAATTATTTTATACAAAACCAAAATTGTTATGTATTCTTATTCTTCACGAAATTGATTTTCCATAATTTTATTTAAAAATCACCTCGTCACGTCCACTAGTATAACACTTTTTCTGTTAAAAAAAAAGGAAGTAACCTTTATTTAAACAAAGCAAAAAACCTCCTCAAGAATAAATAGTCTCTCGGAATTATCCGAGTTCGATGGTACAAGGCTTTGCTTGATCCACCTAAATTGCTTCCCTTCTATTTTTTGTAGGGGAATCTTTTGTTTTAATATTGTGAAACTGGAAATTGTGCTTCCAAAACTTTTTTTAGAATATGACAAAAGGATACTAGACGTGTGTACTTACATGTGTTCTATAATCCCGAGAAAGCAACAAAAGACCAAGTAGAGATAAACGACTATCTTACTAGTCTTACCAGTAGGCAAAAAAGCTGTCAAGTAGGGGTTTGCTATGAACCCAGGGGGTGCTGGTATTATAACTCTTGCTGATCGAGAACCGAATCTTGTTTTTGAGAAGAAGTGCTGTTTTAAATCTTAAATCGTTGGCGTGACTGGGCTAAGAGTTAATCTCGCCTTTGTGTGCCTCACGTTCGCCCTGTGTCGCATTTTCTCATCCCAAATGGAGTAAAGATACCACTGGCGATGAGGAACGCCTGTTTGGGGCGAATTTGGCGAGCGTTCCACTTCGCCTTTTAAGGTCAAAACCACTGCCTGCTCTGAATATTATTCTGGTGCAGGATAAAGCCGCGTGGTCGCCTTGCGCCTGCGACAAAGCACAAACGCCGGCAATGCCGACGTTTGTACGATGCTTATA
>JAGXRU010000266.1 GCA_018335765.1 Alkaliphilus sp. | reverse complement strand
TAACCTATTAAATTATTCACCAGCTCTTGAATAACCTTATTCTTATTTACCTTGCCGATGAAACTGTCATCTTCCTGCATGATTTTAACAGCCATCTCATCTAATTTAGCAACAAGTGCCTCAACAACATCATCATCCTTTACCTCTTTAAGCATTTGTTTTTGGAGTCGGTTTTTCAGTTCCAGATTTTTATCAGTCTGTACTTTTTTATCCTTAGATGGATTCTCTACCTTATAGTTGTCACGAACACTTGACAGATAGTCTTTTCCTGGAGGATTTTGGAGGTTAGTGGTATAGGAATTGATATTTGTACTTTGAGCATTCTTGTTCTGGATTTTTTTCAGAAGACTCATTACGTTCTCTCCTTTTGTCCCTTAAGTTTTTGAAAAAAGGACAGTCTTGGGGAAGACTTCGGGGGCTTATCTATATTGACAGCATTTGCAGAAGATAGCTGTTCAGCCAAACTGATAATAGTTTTAGAAATTTCAGATCTTCTGCTTTTAATGATGAAGGGAAGTCCAATGTTGATGGATTTTGAGACAATCTCAAAGTCATTAGGAATATACATAATAGATTCACCCTCCAAAATTTGTGCAATATCTCTGGAGGTAATCACACTTTGCATAGTTGATCTGTTCACCACTATCTTTACCTTATGGTGTAAGCCTAGAGAAGTTAGAACATCAAGCATCATCTTTGTATTCTTGAGTGTAGCCATTTCCAAGTCTGTAACTATTAATATTTTATCTGCTCTCTCAATAAAAAAGAGGGTCTGTTCTTGGAGGCCATACATCGTGTCTACTATCAAATAATTAAATTTGCTTCGCAATAGGTCGATTATTTTATCAAGAGCCTCTAAGGTTACTAGATCAGCATATTCAGGTCTGGTCGGAGCAGTTAAAATACGAAGACCACTGTCATGGCGATTCAGATAATTCAAAAGGCTTTCTGCATCTATGGTTTCTATCTGCTCAATCACGTCTTTTATACTGAAAAGGGGTCGTAAATCCAAAGCCATTTGAATATCTCCAAACTGGAAGCAACCATCTATAACACAGGCTTTAGCTCCCGTTAATGATAAGGCTATAGAAAGGTTGGCAGTCAATACCGTCCTGCCAACACCACCTTTGGCACTGCATACAGCGATCATTGTTGCGTTATGAGGATGGGCTGGCATTGTCTGATGCCTCCTTCGCAGGAATCACCCTGGTGTGAAGTATCAACTGAAGGCTGCCTTTTTCGCTGGCATTAATGAGTTTGATTGCATCCTCAGGTTTTAATTCTAAGGTCACAGAGGTATACTCGACATATTCGCTCTCGGGCGTGGCAGTCTGCATTCGCCTGCCCACAGCTAACACCCTGGCCTTTGGAATAAGCAGATAGGTATTAATTTGTAGTGCACTTAAGCCTTCGGGGGGAAGCTCGTTAAAAATTACATCCACTAAGTCTTCAGGCTCTATTAAGTTAGAGACAGACTGGACGAAGTTTAAGCCCACTGAAACAGCTCTATAGCCATGTCTGATCTTTCTGGAAACAAACAGATTTTCTTCTTTTTCACTACCCAATCTATGCGTAAGAATTGTTTCGTCCTTGGCTATTTCAGCTAAGGCATATAGTCCTTCTACCTCTGCAAAATCTCTCACAGCCTGAGGATGAACTCCGGCTGAAGGAACTTGAACACGCACAACCATGTCTTGCGATATTTCTTGGTTTTTCTTTATGTCCTGTCTAGCCGCCACCACTTCTGTCATATTTGCATTGGCTAGAATTGAGAGATCGTATGCCTTCATGTAGTTAAAAAAAAGTGCGGTGGTAACCAACCCCATAATGACGGCAAGTATAAGTAATAGCTTTGATTTCATCTTTGTCACCTACTCCACTAGTTTTATACTGTATGCACCACGATTTACTGCATTTGGATCGGTAAAGCCTGTATCGACTTTTTGGATAAACATTCCTGTTATGGAGGTATCTTTGCTGGACATGGGTTCCATGATGTAAAAATGAGCAAAGCCTGTAATCATTACCTCCTTCAGCTGATTTGATTCATGCTTATGGGGGCGATATACGGGAACTAACAGAACTCTTGAACAATCCCTATGATTTAAATCTCCGGGATAGGGACATGCATTGATACGTTCGTTTATTGAGGATCTTGTCTTTCCTGCGATATTTCCTGTCTGAGTTTCGACAATATCTCCTACCTTGATTTCACCATTGAAACCGAAGCGTAAATTTTCTTCATACGTTTTGGCTCCAGGCCCATCTAAAGCTAAAATACCAAAATTCCCTGAACTTGCTCCTGTTTGATCCACCTTTAGCTTATAGGTATTTCCAAACACTAACGGAAAGGCTTCGTCAATCCCTACAGGAGCTACACCTGTTGCTCTCCCCATAGATGCTATCTGTGCGGCAGCCGAAGCTTCCACAAGAACACTTGGTTTTCCGAGAAGCTTCGAGAAAGTCAGTGGCACTTCTTTTTTTAGTACAATCCTTACCTCGTGACCATGAGTTATTGTGAGGCTGGTTAAGCTGGATTCTTCCTTGTGAGCCTTTAATATTTCATTTACTATCGCAGATACTGCACTGTCATCGTTAACCAACTCTTGAGCTCCGGACAGCACTGCGGCATTGGCGGTTTTCTCCAGATGGCTTTTAGCCACAAACAATCCGCCTACATCAATAACCAATGCAGACATGGCTAACAGTACAATCATGCTCAATGCAACCAAAACTATAGCACTTCCGCTCTCATCTCTTATAATATTTTTCATGGCATCCCCTTATTCAACCCTTACAGTAGACTTCGTACTCACCACATAGGGTGACGGTAAAATATTTGATAAAAAAGGTGAAGTATTAGTAATCGGGTACCGAAGAGTCACAGTCACATAATCTCCGGATTTTCTTTGAAGCTCTGTCGGCGAAATAATAACCTCAAGAGAGGCAGAATCACCTGCCGAAAAGTTGCTCCTAGCAAATTGTGTTATATCAGCATCAGCTTTGCCGATGCCACCCAGCCTCACGGTCTCTTGTGAGGTCAGGTGTAAATACATATAAGTATAAGAAACTCGTCCGAATTCTACGATTCCTATCATCAACAGAATTAGTATGGGCAGAACCAATGCAAATTCCATGAGGGCTTGCCCTTTTTGGTCCTTTACCATAATACAATCCTCCCATCTAGGGTTAAAGCCAGAATTGCTCCGACGGCTATGGCTACTCCATAAGGAATGGTGGAGCTGAGCAGACTCCCTTCTTCAGTCACGGAAATTTTTACTCCGAATCTGGAGCCACAAAGAATATATGGCAAGGACTTTAGAAACGCCCAGAATTTTTTTTCTTTCACGAGGAGAACCAAAGCGATGAACCCTCCTGCGAGAGCCATATAAATACTGGTATATAATACAAAGCTGCTGCCCATTAAGGCTCCGATCAAGGCTAAAAGCTTCACATCTCCCGCACCTATCCCACCCATTAAATAAGGGATAAACAAAACGACAAATCCTACAACAAAGCCGATGAGGGATGACAGCAGATCCTGAAAGCCTCCAAGCAGCATATGAGAAGCAAAGGCTATCAGCAGACCCGGAAAAATGACCTTGTTGTAAATTTTTCGGTTTTTTAAATCAGTGATGACACAAATAGTCAGAATTGTTATAAGATAAATATTGAACACATCAGGTCTCCTTTCTTCTCAGGATATGTTGAAAAAGAGCCCTACACAAATGTAGAGCTCTTACAAAACTATTTTGCAAAGCTTTATTGCAAGCCTTCTTGGAGAGTATCACTAGCGTCTTGGAATAATTGTGTGATCTGCCCTCTCATTAGAACAAGTATTCCTACTACAGCCACCGCTATCACACCTAAAACCAATCCATACTCAGTCATGCCTTGACCTTGTTCTTCCATAACCAGATTTTTCATTATTTTTAACATTCTTAACACTCCTCATTTTTTTTTAAATTTTTATATTTTCGTTTGCATTTGGAAGCTTAATCTATGTCCGGCCTTTGTTGCGGTCTTTTGTATTATTCCTGTTGACAGTTCAACAATCTCTGCAGTTTTGGGAAAAAATTTTCCGATTTGCCCAGGCTGTAAATTTTTTTCAATTCCAACTACTTGATGATGTGAATCCAGGTGTAATACGTCAATGCTGCAGCGCATGAAAAAGGTGTGAATACCTCGACAGGGTCGAAGATGAAGCCCACAACCTGAAGGTAAACCCTCTGTAAACATGAGCCCTTTCATTCGACTCCAAAACTTGTCCGCAACACGCACCTGCTCAGCAATGATGGTATCATTATCCAGATTGATCAGCCTTAACAATAATTCACCTCCTGTAATATAAAAAATAGTATAAAAAAATTAACCCTGCCTTTACCGAAAGGGAGGGTTGAATTGTTATTGAAAATCCCTTTTCCTTCGGTAACTGGCTGGCATAGTGTCGAAACACCTTAGCCCCTGTAGCTTTGCGTCACTGACTTTCATCAGCTTTGCCTTTTTCGAGATGGACTTGTATTTTAGTTTTTACACCTGATTCTAAGTTAATTATAAATGGAAGCTAATACTCATGCAATCTGTCTTAAGTACTAGTTAAAGTAGGTAATTAGGAGGATCTTTTTGGACGTCCAAGTAGGACCCAATATACACAAGGACGGATTTTAGCGATACAAGAACCATCTCCACTGTTCTTTTTAGATACGGCAGGAATTTTAAAATGAAAATAGAATAAACTAATTGCTTGAAATGTTTTCATATTTGACGACTTACTGTTAACAAAAAATTGGAGGATTGATCAAATGAATTGGGAAGAGCGATTTAGAGAAGGAGAACAGCTGGTAAGTGACCGCAGGATTTCAGAAGCATTAGAACATTACAAGGCAATTATAGAGGAAACAAGAGAGGACGACAAGAAAATCTGCTTCTGGGCAATGAAACATCTAGGAGATGTTTTGGGGTATGCAGGAGGCAGGGATTATATGCAATCCATTGAGATTTACCAAAAAATCATCAATGAATTTGAAGAGGCTGATGATACATTATACAACTGGTGTCAGGTGGATATAGC
>JAGXRU010000265.1 GCA_018335765.1 Alkaliphilus sp. | reverse complement strand
CCAGTGAAAAGATGGCTAGCAACCCTGCCATCTCGGAGGCCGCTCCTAAATTCATCATACCGTGCCATACCCTAATGATACCGTCAGAAACAGTCGGAAAGTTGAAATATCTGACAGTGGCGAAATCAGCAAGGGCATCCATAGACGCCAAAGCTACACCTGCGGCTATAGAGGGTCTGGCTAAGGGAAATGCAACCCTGAAAAAAATCCCCATCTTACTGCATCCCAAAACCTTGGCTGCCTCAAATACACTACCCGACTGCTCCTCAAATCCAGCCTTGGCCAATAAGAAAACATAAGGGTACAGCACCAGAATCATTACCAGTATTGCCCCTGCTCCCGACCTTATTTGAGGAAATGTCATGCCTTGCCATCCCATTTCACGAATCATGGATTGCACAGGCCCTGCAAAATCAAAAAGTGCCATGTATATAAAGCCCATTACATAGGCTGGCACTGCCATAGGGAGTACCAGCAACCACTTAAATGTCCTTTTGCCAGGGAATTCGTATGCAGTTATCAGCCAAGCTAGACCAGTTCCTAGCACCAATGTTCCGCTGGCAACGCCTGCCAGCAGTAAAAATGTATTAGCTAATATTCGTGGTAATATGGTATCCCATAAATGCCTCCATACCTCAACTGAAGGAGAGAACAGCGAAAAAGCCACAACTGCTACTGGTAGCAATGTGAGGCTAATCACAATGAAGGGTATGAGGGACAAAAAATCAATCTGTTTTTTGCCCTGTTTTTGGATGTCTGAAGCAATTTTATCTAGCATACATCACTTTCCTTCTGTCAATTTATCTATACTGAGATATAGGGGGATTATTGATATCCTAGCCTGTTCATAAGTTCTACCGCATCTGCCTGTAATCGACCATACTCGGACTTCTCAAGAGGGTCGGTTATAAATTCGCCAAATTCAGCGATTATTGGATGAACGGCGGCATCTGGGTTGGCTGGAAACTCATGGTTTGTGCTTGCGAACATTTCCTGTCCGGAACCGCTTAACCACTCAATGAGTTTGATTGCATTCTCACGATTTGGAGAATGAGCGGTAACTCCGGCTCCGCTTATATTTGCATGAGCACCACGATCATCTTGGTTTGCCCAGAATATCTTTATTGGAAAATCCGGGTTTTCTTGAAGTATCCTTCCCAAGTAATAATGATTGGTTATTGCCACATCGGCTTCTCCAGCTGCTAAAGCCTCGAGTATACGAGTATCACTATCTATAAGTACCGGTTTGTTTGCTACCCAGCCCTTCACTATTTCCTCTGTCTGTGCCGAACCATGAGCGGCAATCAAACTGGAAACTAGAGACTGTGTATATGAATGGGTTGAAGGTCTCATTGCAAGGCGGCCATTCCATTTAGGGTCACTCAACGCTTCGTAGGTGGATAATTCCTCCGGCGATACACGTTCAGGATTGTACATTATGGTACGTACCCTCTTGGTCAATCCAAACCAACGGTTATCAGCATCTCTCAAGTTCTCGGGAATATTATCAATAAGTGCTTGGCTGTCAAGTGGCGCCAGCAAGTTATCTTGTGCCGCCAGCCATAAATTGCCCGCATCCACTGCTATATACATATCTGCAGGAGTATTGGCACCTTCTGCCTTTAAACGTTCTCGCAGCATGGCATCAGTTCCGCTGGTAAATCTTACCTCAATACCTGTTTCTTCAGTAAACTTGTCAAACACTGGCTCGACACCATAGTGCCTTGAAGTATATACATTCACTATTTCATTTTGTGCTTCAGCTGGTACCTCAGTCTGTACTTCAGCTTGCGTGGCGGCTTGTTCCTGAGGACTAAGATCCACCATTCCTCCTATCAAAAATGCAACTACTACCAATACAGCCACCAAGGCTATGTACATATTTTTCTTATTCATTTGAACCTCCTGTTTTTTTGATAAAATGGACTTTAAGAAATGTTTTTATATCTCTTAGAATACAAAGGGATACTGCTTTTAAATTCGCATGCATGCATAACAGCCTTCTGAAAAAGAGAATCATTCTCATTAAGAGAATAACATGAGATAAACTTATTGTCAATAAGAATTTATAAAATATATGTCAAACTGATTAATGAAAATTCTTCTGATCAACTCTTTCTCTGCGTTTCATCTCTAACGCTTCTGATACATACTTTCTTCCTAAACAATCGATGCCATGATATAATATGATGTAATGTGTAAATTAAGAAAGGCTTATGCCTTATTTAAAAAAATCATTGATTATTTCAGAAAGGAGATTTATTGATGTTTTTGCTTAGTTTGGTCAAATATAAGAGTATATTAGATATAAAAACCCTTGATATTCCAGCCCATAAAATTACCAGCATCGTGGGTGAAAGCGGTAGTGGAAAAACAACGCTTTTAAGACTATTAAACAAACTAATCAGTTGTGATACCGGAGATATTTATTATAATAATATTTTAATCAATACCATAGATTCCATAAAGCTAAGACGAGATGTAATAATGCTCCCTCAATCCCCTGCAATATTTTCAGGAAGTATAAAAGATAATTTGTTAATTGGTTTAAAGTATTCTGAGAAACCAATTGTCACAGATGACAAGTTAAATGAGGTATTAGAATTAGTCCATTTAAACAAAAATCTATCTAGTGATGCAGATAAGCTGTCTGGTGGAGAAAAACAAAGGCTAGCCTTAGCAAGGGTAATCCTATTGCAACCCGAGGTTTTATTGCTTGACGAACCCTCCTCTGCTTTGGATGAAGATACAGAACATCTGATTATCGAGGCCTTGGTAGATTACACTGTTGCAAACAACAAAACCTTGATTATGGTAACCCATTCAAAAAAAATAGCCGCACAATTTTCTGATTATATTATAGAAATTAAAAATGGTAAAATAATAAGTCAAGGGGAGGTGAAATGATGGAAGGAGTTATTGACCTTAATCTCTGGCAGATGGCTGCAGCATATGTTTTTATAATAATACTGCTGGTTATTGTGAAGTTAAGAGGTATCTCAAGAGAAAGAGAAATCCTTATTTCGACAATAAGGATGACACTACAACTCATTTTAACCGGTTATATACTTGTCTATCTCTTTGACAACATGCATCTAGTCTATACCATAATAGTGATAGCACTTATGGAGGTGTTTGCCATATACAATATATGTGAAAGGTCTAAAGTAAAACTATCTAAGTCCTTAAAGAAAATCATAGCCCTCTCTATGATATTTGGGACATTATCCAGTTTATTGTATTTCCTATTCGCAGTTGTCAATATATCTCCTTGGTATGATCCAAGATACTTTATCCCCCTCGCTGGAATGCTCATCGGGAATTCCATGACCGGTATTTCACTGGGTGTGAACAAGCTTGTAGACAACATGATTTTACAAAAGCATCTTGTGGAGTCAGCTTTGATGCTTGGTGCTACTCCTAAACAAGCTTCCAAACAATTAGTAGATGGTGCCTTTGATTCTGCCATCCTGCCAACCATCAATTCAATGGTGGGCATGGGTATCGTATTTTTACCGGGCATGATGACTGGTCAGATCCTATCAGGCATCTCCCCAATAACCGCCATAGAGTATCAGATAGCCATAATGCTTGGAATACTAGGCAGTGTTGCTTTAACGGTAATACTGTTTGTAAACCTTGGATATAAAACCTTCTTCAACGAAGAAAGCCAGTTGATTCAATAAGGGCTTTGCCCGTCATTCAACGATTTCAGTGGGGGATTGAACCCCCACTGAAAAAATTAAGTGTAACCCGCCGCCTAAAGAGGTGGGGGACATTTAATTTAGTTATTAGAGATTAGAAGTTGCCATTGTACCTGTTTTTGAATTTTTTTGACAAAGGAGTGCATAATATGCCCTATACATTAGAATTGATACAATTCCTTCTTAAATCCAGCAAAGAGCAAATAGAAGATTATATTGAGGACATCCATCCAGCAGATATTTTGGATGCAATACATCAATATGACGGAGATAAGTTTCAAATTTTGAATAAGCTTCCCGATGATATTGTTGCAGATATTATCGATCAAGCTGAAGATGAAGAAAAATACGAGTTATTAACTATGTTTCCTACTGCTAAGCAAAAGGAAATTGTTGATGAAATGTCCTCAGATGAGTTGGTTGACTTATTAGGTAGTATAGATGAAGAAGAGAAAAATAGTATTATTGTGAAAATGGATCTAGAAGATGCAGAAGAAGTAAAAGAATTACTTGCATATCACCCTCACACTGCCGGTGGTATCATGGCAACTGAGTTTGTTGCCATAAAAGAAAATATGACCGTGGGAGAAACATTGAAATTTCTTCAAAAAGAAGCTCCTGATGCCGAAACTGCATACTATATTTACGTATTGGCCAATAATGGAATATTAAAAGGAGTGGTTTCCTTAAGAGATATTGTGGTTAATGATTTCAATTCACTCATTATAGATATTATGAACGAAAAAGCAATAAGTGTTCCAGTGGATATGGATCAAGAAGAGGTCGGTCATATTTTTGAAAAGTATGGTTTTCTTACCATGCCTGTCGTAGATCATGAGAACATAATGTTAGGAATAGTAACAGTAGATGATATCATGGAAATTTTGAGCAAGGAGCATACCGAGGACCTCTATCGTCTGGCAGGATTGAAGGAAGGAGAAAAAGTAGCCGGAACAATCAAAGAGTCCGTCAAAAGCAGACTCCCTTGGCTTTTTGTAAATCTTTTCACTGCTATATTAGCGGCAGCTACTGTTAGTTTTTTCGAGTCCACTATTTCACAAGTTGTTGCCCTTGCTACCTTCATGCCGATAGTCGCAGGAATGGGAGGAAATGCAGGATCTCAAACCCTGACAATCGTAATAAGAGGTATTGCCTTAGGTGAATTAACCTTTGAAAATGCTAAAAAAGTATTGATTAAAGAAATAGGTGTTGGGCTTAGCAATGGTCTAATATTAGGTCTTGCCGTTGCCGCTTTAGGATATATATGGGAGAAAAAACCTGTCTTTGGTCTTGTAATTGGTATAGCTATGTTCTTAAACCTCGTTGCAGCCACAACAGCAGGATATATAGTTCCTGTCACCCTAAAAAAACTGAAGATAGACCCTGCTCTAGCTTCTGCTGTATTTGTAACGACTGTTACTGATGTATTAGGTTTCTTTTTCTTCTTAGGCTTGGCAACAATATTTATTAGTCATTTAATATAAATGGCTAATAAATATTTGTAAAACATCGACTTAAATTCCCTATATATAACTAAATTGAATTACGGGCAAAGCCCTTATTTAATAAATTCTTAAGAGGAAGAATCTTTACTTCACTATTTCTAAGGAATTTTGCAAATACTTATTCTCAAATTCTAACGCCGGTATCGGACGACTGTAGATATAGCCTTGCACCTCGTTGCATCCTAGTTCTATCAGTTTCTCTAACTGTTCGTCCAATTCTACTCCTTCTGCTATCGTTTGAAGCCCCATGGTTTTAGCCATAATAATAATTGTCTTTACAATCTGCTCGTCATTATAGCTTGTAGATATGCTGTCTATCAAGGGCTTAGCTATCTTCAGTCTATCAATATCAAAACGCTTTATAGTGCTTAGAGAGGAATATCCTGTTCCAAAGTCATCAATAGAAATAGTTACCCCTATGCTTGCAAGCTCCTCAAACATGTCTATGAGCGTTACTTCACTTTTCATCGCAATGCCCTCAGTTATCTCTATATCTATCCACTCTGCTCTGCAATCATGGCGCTGAATGACCTTTCGGAGCTTGTGATTGAAATCAGAATTGTCAAACTCCCTAGGGGATATATTTATACTCATAACTAACCCTAGATTATAATTTCTGTTCCATTTAGCAATTTGCGATATGGCCTGATTAAGTACCCAATCACCGATCTCTGCAATAATTCCTGTTTCTTCAGCAATGGGTATAAATTCGCTAGGGTATATCATACCCCTTTGTGGATTTCGCCATCTTATCAAAGCTTCAACGCCTTTTATTTCTCCCTCAGGAATTTTAAATTGTGGCTGGTAAAAAAGTTCAAATTCTCTATCATAATCTACGGACTTTAATAAAATTTCTAATTCATGTTTTCTGCGTGTTTTTTCACTGATATGAGAATTGTAAAATACATATTGATTACTCCCTGATTGCTTTGCTTGATACATTGCAATATCAGCATTTTTCATTAAAGATCCGCGATCCGCAGCATCTTTTGGATAAGATGCTATACCAATACTAATTGAAATGTTAAACTGATACAAATTGATGTGAATAGGAATATAGCATAGCTCTATGATTTCTTTAGCCACTTTTTCAATTTCCTGCTCCTCATATGAACCTTTCAAAGCAACCGTGAATTCATCCCCACCTATTCTAGCCAGTAAAATAGCTGATGGCTTCCATTTATTTAATCGGTTGGCAATTTCTATTAATACCAAGTCTCCTATATCATGTCCATAGAAGTCATTAATTGCTTTAAACCTATCCAAGTCCATATAAAGCACAGTGACAGATTCCACACCTTGTTTTTCTAGGATTAGCTTATCCAGCCCCTCAAGAAAGTATCTCCTGTTAAGTAGCCCAGTTATATAATCTTCCTTTGCAATAAGCTCTAATTTTTTATTCAATCTCAGCAGTTCTTCAGACCGCTCTAATATGCGTTGCTCTAGCAAATCATTGGCCGATTTCTCTTTATTATACAGATATTCTCTATATATATTATTCTGAACATATCCACTCAAGACTTGATGACATGCTATTATCACGATAATAAACAGTGCTTCGCGTAATAAGAATCCCCTTGTTGCAAAAATAAATAATATGGAAAAAAGTAACAACAGTGCCTTTTTGTGATGTCTTTTTCCTGTTCCTAGAACAATGTTTTGTGTAGACACTGCTTCTTCCGTGGGTTTATGAATCTCTAGCAGTCCACTGCCGGCTAAAATAAACAAAGAAGCAATAAATGCAGTATCCACTATTGAATTTGTAACATACGAGTCATGAAATATTTGATAGGAATAATATAAGTCTGCAGCAGTATACAAAGCTATGCCCAAAATAAACGATCGCAGGGTGTTTGACATTTTTGGGG
>JAGXRU010000264.1 GCA_018335765.1 Alkaliphilus sp. | reverse complement strand
GGATACTGTAAACACATCGTGGCTACACTGCTGGAAATAAAAAAGAGAGAGCAACTGGGACAGTATAGTAAGCAACGAGATAACCAATATATTAAAAATCTGATGGAATTAATACATAACAAAAATACTACACCCAAAAGACCGGTTCAATTGGAGATTACCTATGAATATGATTCGTCCTTGAGTGTTTCATGGGCTTCATCTTTTGCAATGAGAATTGGAGAAACAAAACTCTACATCGTAAAAAATCCTAAGGAATTAATAAACAGTATGGACAGCGGCAAACCTCTATTGTTTGGTAAGGAATTTATTTATGATTCTCAAACCCATTATTTTAAAACGGAGGATCAGGTGTTTATTGATTTTCTGAAGGAGCTTTATGAATATGAACATTTTTTTTTCGATAAGCACTTTGGATATCATAATAGAGGCATTTTCAGCGGGAAAAAAGTATATCTTACACCGACATCCATAAGACGTTTTTTTGAAGCTATGAAAAAAAGGAGCTTTCATTTCCAAATAAAAGATACTGTGCATAAAAACATGACTATAGTTGAGAGAGAATTACCTTTGAACTTTACGCTAGAGCGAGAAAGAGAAAATCTTGTACTTCAGGCCAATAACTTTAATAGTTTCATACCTCTTTCAAAGAATGGAGAATATTATTTTGTAGAGAACGAAATTTACAGGATTCCACCAGAACAAAGAGAAGGGCTACTGCATATATCGGAGGCAATAAAGGGAAAGACCAATTCTATCATAATACCCAAGGAGTATAAGGAAAAATTTATTTCCGAAGTATATCCTCTGCTTAAGCGTATCGGAAAAACGACAATAGATGAAGAAGTTGAGTCAGATATTTATGGACCACCCTTAGAAGTTGCAGTTTACCTGGATTTCTTAGATAATAAGCTTTTTGTAGAAATAAAATTTTTGTATGGGGACATGATTGTATACCCTTTTGGTAAAGGCAACCATACAGATCTCGGGGACAATCGGATATTGATCAGGGATTATGAAAAGGAAAATCAAATAATCATTTTTATAGAAGATACCGGATTTAAAATTAAAAACAATGATGTCTATTTAGATGATGAAGCTTTGATATTTGATTTTGTTCATGGAGATATCAGGAAAATCCAAAAGCTGGCAACCGTTTTTTACTCAGAAGCCTTCAAACGACTGGAAATAAAAGACAAGACAGCTTTGTCAGGTGCTGTACGCTTTAGTGGGGAGGGAGATACCCTTGAGTTCAATTTTGATATCGAGGGGATCAGCAGTCAGGAAATTATGGAGGTTTTTAAATCAATCAGAGAAAAAAAGAAATATTATAGATTAAAAGACGGATCATTTTTGCCATTGGATCTGCCTGAACTTGTGCAAGTGGAAGCTATAATAGACTCCTTGGGCTTAGATGGCGGAGATATGATGGACGGTACAGTGTTTTTGCCCAGATACAGAGCATTATTTATTGATGAACAATTAAAGGAAGCAAATATCAAAAGCATCAAAAGAAGTAGGGAGATCAAAGAGTTTGTACAAAATATCAGGGAACCTCTTGATGGCGATTATGAGATACCAGAAAATCTTAAGGGTGTTTTGCGAGAATACCAAAAAACCGGCTTCAAGTGGCTCAAAACCTTGTCTGCGTATGGGCTTGGGGGGATTTTAGCGGATGATATGGGTCTGGGAAAGACTCTGCAGGTATTGACATTATTGCTATCAGAAAAAGAGGAGCAAAGTGCATTGCCTTCTATTATCGTGGCACCCACGTCCTTGGTTTATAACTGGGCATGCGAAATAGAAAAGTTCACCCCAGAATTGAATGCTTTGGTGGTAGCAGGAAACAAGACAGATAGAGTATACAGTTTGGAAGGCTTAAAAGATTATGATGTTCTGATTACCTCATACCCTTTAATAAGGAGAGATATAGAGCTTTATCAAACTTTGAATTTTAAATATTGCATACTGGATGAAGCACAGTATATTAAGAACCCGGGATCAGTCAATGCAAAGAGCGTCAAAGAGATTAATGCAAAAAACTATTTTGCATTAACAGGAACACCCATAGAAAATTCATTAACGGAACTATGGTCAATCTTTGACTTTATAATGCCGAACTATCTTCTTAGCATGGGAAAATTTCAGAGAAAATTTGAAAAACCAATAATTAATGAAGGGGATCAGCAACGACTTTCAATACTAGGAAAACATATTCGTCCCTTCATCATGAGAAGACTTAAAAAAGATGTGTTAAAGGAATTGCCTGAAAAATTGGAGAATACAGTGGTAGCGGAGTTGACCATAGAGCAGAAAAAGTTATACTTAGCCTATTTAAAGCAAATAAAAGGAGAAATTCAAGAGGAAATTAAAAACAAAGGCTTTCAAAAAAGCCATATAAAGATATTATCCGGATTAACAAGGCTTAGACAAATCTGTTGCCATCCAGCCATGTTCATAGATGATTATAGAGGCGGTAGTGGCAAGTTGGAGCTATTGGAAGAAATTATCAAGGACGCCTTGGATAGCGGTCATAGGCTCTTGCTGTTCTCCCAATTTACCACCATGCTTCATATTATAAAAAACAGCCTTGAAAGCATGGGCATCAGTTATAAATATCTGGACGGCAGTACGGAAATGAAGATGAGAGGGAACCTGGTAAAGCAGTTTAATGATGGAGAAGGGGAAGTTTTTCTCATATCCCTTAAAGCTGGGGGTACAGGGCTTAATCTGACAGGTGCAGACATGGTGATACATTTTGATCCATGGTGGAATCCGGCTGTAGAGGATCAAGCTACCGACAGAGCATATAGAATAGGTCAGCAAAATACAGTCCATGTAATGAAGTTTGTTACACTGGGAACTATAGAAGAAAAGATTTTGAATCTTCAAGATAGAAAAAAGAAATTAATTGATTCAGTCATAGAACCAGGCGAAACCTTAGTTTCAAAGCTAAGCGAAAGTGAGATCAGAGAGCTTTTTGAGTTGGAATAAGATAAACCTCCCTTTGTCGCATTGTGATAGGGGGAGGTTTATTTTTACCATTTTCTTGATTCTCAAATTTTTCTCTTATAGGGTTTCGGGATTCTGATAAGATTTTACTACTATCTTTATATACCGAACCAAGCGTGAAACTGCTTCCTCCTCAGAATAAGTACTTTGATTATTTATTATTCTTTGAAGCATGCCTTGATACATGAGTAGGGACATTTCATTGACATTATAAATATGTTGCTTTTGAATATAGCCCTGGGTCACACAGGAACGTAGTGCTTCCATATCTCTTATATAAATATTTTTTTTCCAAAAGCATAGGAACGATATCATGATCCTGTTCCCCTAACTCTTCTGGGAAAATAGCATAATACTCCTTAATAATATCATTTAGGTTATGACTAAATTTATTAAAAAATCAAGAGCATGGAAAGACTATTAACTTTGTAGGTGTGATTATGTCAAATTTAAATGTTGCTTTGGAGCAGAAAAATAGAGCTGCCTTATTCGTAGCTCAAATGGCGAAATCCATAGGTGCAGAAGCAGCTGTTGTGGCTGAAGAAGGATATGGTAATCCGGATGCAGATTTTATTGCTTGTATCGTTGCCCTAGAGAATGCTGGTGTAAAAACCATCGGATTGACCAATGAATGCACAGGCAGGGATGGTGCTTCACAACCATTAGTTGCATTAGATGTGAAGGCAGATGCCATCGTATCTTGCGGCAATGTATCTGAAATGATTATACTTCCGGAACTGTAATTGGAGAGCTACAAGCTTTAGCAAGAGATGGTTTGTCTGGAGGCTGGGACAATGATCCGATTTTAGGATCTTCGGTAAGGGCAGATGGATCAATTATTATGGAGAACAATGCCATGTTCTGTGGAGACCAGGTTGTAGGTTGGTCAACTAAGACAATGGTTGAGTTTTAAGGAGGTGGCCTTGAGATGAAAAAAGCAATTTTGTATTTAAATCAATTTTTCGGACAAATTGGCGGAGAAGAACTGGCGGATCATGGACCTGAAATTAGGGAAGGGCTAATCGGACCAGCTATTAAGCCTGAGGAATTGAGCAAAGAACAAGTAGCTTTGGTCACATCGGGAGGAATTGTACCAGTGGGTAATCCTGATCGAATTCAATCTGCTTCAGCTACCAAATGGGGAAAATATGATGTATCAGGG
>JAGXRU010000263.1 GCA_018335765.1 Alkaliphilus sp. | reverse complement strand
AAATTTCAAAATATTCAATAATATAGGTGAGATGTACATGTCATGGAAGTTAGTTAAATATCTTCTGATGACCGTATCTCTCACTTATGTTATTATAAGGAATAATAACTAAAGAGAAGGGACAAAAACTATGAATGTATTTCTATTTATCATAACCAACAACATTATCCCTATATTTTTACTGATAATTATAGGATATGTTTTAAGCAAAAAATTCGCACTAGATATTCAAACTATAATTAAATTAAACTTTTATATATTTGTTCCCTCTTTTGCTTTCGTAAATCTATATACCACCCAGATAAGCTTTGAGATGGCAAAGGTATTAATAGCAACTATTGTGATGTTGCTTATCAATCTGACCGTTTCATGGGTCATATCTAAAATAAAGAAATATGATGATGGGTTAATGTATGCTTTTACTAACTCCATATCATTTTATAATGTTGGAAATATTGGCATACCATTGATTACTTTAGTGTTTAGCAGCAGTCCATTTGTAGTAAATGGTGAAACTCCTTATTTGGGAATAGCTCTTACTGCTCAAATCATGGTGTTTGTCGTTCAAAGTATTTCAGTGAATACGGTTGGGTTTATTAATGCAGGACGAGCCAATGCCCACTGGGGAGAATCATTGCGTCAAGTATTAAGAATGCCGACAGTCTATGTAATACCCTTAGCTTTTTTCCTTAAAGCTATTTCATATGATATGACAACTCTGCCAATATGGCCGGCACTGAATTATTCAAAAAATGCACTGGTTCCAATTGCCCTTATTGCCCTAGGGATTCAGCTGTCTAGGACTTCTTTTGAATTTAAAAATAAAAAAATATACCTATCGGTTGTCATAAGACTGCTAGGAGGGCCTATCTTATCTATGCTCATTATTCATGCATTAAGCATGGAAGGGATAGTTGCACAGGTTCTTTTTATTTCATCAGGACTGCCTACTGCGGTTAATACAGCACTGATTGCAGTAGAGTATGACAATTATCCAGACTTTGTTTCTCAAGTAGTAATGACTTCTACATTACTAAGTGCTGTAAGCATAGTATTTATTATTTATGCAGCCAGAATTTTATATCCTATAATGTAAATGATAAAGAAATATCCATTAAATTCAAAAAAAGCCAGAATCATGGTCATTTCTTTGCTATAATAGTTAATGATGATATTTATATAAAAAAACATAATAAATTAATATTTAGGGTTGAAAGTGAGGAATGACATCATGAATGAGAAAAATGGTGAAAATAGTGTAAGGTCAATACAAAGGGCATTTAAAATATTACTTTGCTTTAATTGGAATGAAAGAGAACTTACGTTGACACAAATAACTGAAAAAATAGGGTTAGCAAAATCTACTGTATCAAGGCTGCTTGGCACTTTAGAGACTGAAGGGTTTCTTGTAAAGGACGGCAAATCCAATCGATATAAATTAGGACACAATATATACTACTTGGGACTTATAGCAAAAGAAAGCCTAGACCTTAGAGCAATCAGTCACTCTATTATGGTTGAAATCACAAAACTGACTCAAGAAACCACCAATTTGTATATGCTGGATAATCTTGATCGCATTTGCTTTGACCAGGTGGAAAGCCCATTGTCCATAAAACGGTCTGTGAAAATTGGAGAGAGGTTTCCGGTTTGGGCTGGGGCAACAGGAAAATCAATACTTGCCCATATGGATGAAAGTGTTTGGCAGGATATGACTAAAGAGCTAAGACCATTGACAGAAAAGACCATAATTGATCCACAAGAGTTCATCAATGAATTAAAAGCGATCAGAGCAAACGGATATGCTGTCAGTGTGGGGGAAAAAGATTATGAGGTAGGTTGTGTTGCTGCACCAATATTTGATGCAAACAGAAATGTTATTGGCTGTATATCCATATCAGGCCCTAGCTTTAGATTTCCTAAAGATACCGATTATTTTTGCAGTGTAATTGTAAATGCGGCAAGGAGGATTTCTAAGCAGTTGGGATATTATGAAAAGTCTCTTGAGCATATGGAATAATATGCTCAAGGCATTAATATATAAGCTGACATACTAAAGATAGTATTTGCAATTCATGATGCAGATGGCTGACAGAAGGTGTTTTGGTAACAAATGAGAAGTGTTCAGCTGTTACGGTTGCATTTTTTCACAAATTATCTTTAATTATTTTATGGACTCTGTCTGACAGTTGACTTTCTTCTTCCTTGGTCAGATTGTTTGTAAATATGGGTTCTGATACAGTGATTTTTACATGGGCAGGCTTTATTTTTACATTATTTGCCTCGAAAATTTTGTATGAACCGCTGATGGTAATTGGGACGATTGGTACTCCTGATCTTGTGGCTAAACGCAGACTACCCTTCTTAAATTCCAGCATCTCTGAACTTTTGCTTCTGGTTCCTTCTGGAAACACTACCATTGAATGACCACTTTTTAATATCTCTATACCCTCATTAATTGCCTTTAAGGATTGACGGGCATCGTCACGGTCTATGAAGACGCATTTCCCTAACTTCATCCATGAGCTTATGAGTGGTATATTCATTGTTTCTATTTTAGCGATAAAGCTTTTGGGCTTATTAATGGTACCCAACATTAAGGGGATATCAAAAAAACTTTGATGATTACATACAAATAAAACCGATCCGTCTGGGATTTTTTCCGTACCCGATACATCGACAGTGGAACCGGTACATTTTATTAATCCATTTCCAAAATTATAGCAGATTTTAAAAATATAATCATAGAACTCGTCTGATCTGCCCTGAGCTTCAAGACGTTTCGCTTTCCATAGAGAAGGAAGAAGATATAAAAGGTTTGCTTTCAAATATATTACTAAATATAATAGTCTAAACACAAGAATGACCTCCTTTGATTGACTAAATTCATCATACCAAACATAAATTGAGTTCGTCAATTTATGTTTTTGAATAAAAGGGTTGCAAAAAAACCAAAAAGCTTATAAAATAATTCAAAAGCTAATAATAAGTTAGAATCACCAAAATCTTGGGGATAGATGCACAAACTGTCCCGAGCTGCCGTAAAATATCGTCAAAAGGGCGGTAGCTACATATTCTTGCAGGTTTTGGTAACTATATTCTTAGAAGTAGGTACATTTTCTATTTCGTTAATAAATCGGGAGGAATGACATGGCTTATCTGATATTAATACTAGGCTTTGCTGCCCTTATTAAAGGGGCTGATTATTTTGTTGAAGGGGCTTCGGGTATTGCAAAAATATTAAGATTACCTCCAATACTGATTGGACTGACTATCGTTGCCTTTGGCACCAGTGCTCCTGAGGCTGCCGTAAGCATAAAAGCAGCGATAGATGGCAGCAGTGGTATAGCTTTGGGAAATATCGTTGGAAGCAATATATTTAATATCACTCTCATTATTGGAATTACGGCACTGATTTTTCCATTGGCTGTTGAAAGAGAAACAGTTAAAAAAGAAATACCTTTTGCATTATTGTCAAGCATATTACTTTTTATCCTGATACAAGATGTATCTCTTAGCAATCACTATGAAAACTTATTGACTAAAACTGATGGGCTTGTGTTTTTATGTTTTTTTGCAATCTTTTTATTTTATTTGTTTGAAGTAGCTATGCATAGCAGAGAGAAGACCGAGGAAGAAAAAAATGACAGATCCATACCAGTAGGGAAAAATGTTCTTTCTACCTTGGGAGGCTTGACAGCAATTATTATTGGGGGAGACCTAGTGGTAGAAAGCAGTATAACCATAGCCAATTCCTTAGGAATGAGTGAGACCTTGATAGGGTTGACAATCGTTGCAGGGGGGACATCACTGCCTGAGTTAATCACCTCTGTTACCGCGGCTATGAAGAAGGAAAGCGAGATAGCTGTGGGAAATATTGTCGGAAGCAATATATTTAATATACTATTTGTATTGGGAGTTGCATCACTGATATCTCCGATACCTGTGGAAAGCAAAATATTTATTGATGCCTTTATTATGATCGCATTTACAATAATGATGTGGATATTCTCCAGAACCCAACATAAAATAACAAGAATGGAAGGAATAATACTGATCTTAAGTTATGTCGTTTATACGACCTATATTATATTCAGAAATTAGAGAACCGATTATAGGTTCTCTTTTGCATTAATCATCTGTTCTTTGCAGGTGAATGTGGTAAAATCGTTGGTGTCGCAATCAAACTTTTTTGAAGAAAAGGAATTGGACGGATTAAAGAGAATATTACCTTAATAAGACTTTGAGGGGATTACTATGACTGAAAAATTCAATAAAAAGAGAATAAAACAGCAAGAAATTTATCAAGACATTCTATCTGGCATGGAGGACTGGGTTAGGGTAGTGGATCTGTCTAACAGGGTGATCTATATGAATGATCCAATGAAAAAAGCGGTTGGAAATAATATTGGATTTGAATGTTATTTATCTCTAGGAAGGAACAGTCCTTGCAGTAATTGTATTTCTAGTAGAACCTTGATAGAAGATAGACCTTTAGTTAAGGAAGAGGTTGTGAATCAGAGAATTTATTCCGTAATAAGTTCGCCGATCAAAAATAAGAACAACAGAATATATTGCTCAGTAGAGGTTTTTAGAGACATTACAGAGGCAAGATCATTGGAAACTTTAACTTTTGAGCAGAACAGAAAAATGAAACACGACCTAAATATTGCGAAACAACTGCAACATAAAATATTGCCTGAAAACAAAGTATACAATACACTAAAGATTGAATCCATATATGTACCGAGTGAAATACTAGGCGGAGATGTTTTTGATGTAATTGAAATAGATGATGAAAACATAGGGATGTATATAGCTGATGTATCGGGGCATGGTGTCACTTCTTCCATGATGACAATGTTTATTAGACAGACATTAAAAAATATTGGAAATGATGCCATTCATCCAGAGGTAACTCTGAAACAGCT
Organism: Alkaliphilus sp.; assembly: GCA_018335765.1. Taxonomy (GTDB): domain Bacteria; phylum Bacillota; class Clostridia; order Peptostreptococcales; family Thermotaleaceae; genus JAGXRU01. Next base: position 2,365 of record JAGXRU010000263.1, on the reverse strand, counting down.
GTATCATAGATATCGCGAACTAAATATAGATGACCAATATTATATAACTATATTTTATGGTGTATATAACAAAACGAATAATCTGTTTTCCTATTCAAACGCCGGTCATAATTGTTTGCCCATATTAATAGGGTTAGATGGACAGGTGGTGGAGTTAGAACTGTCTGGGTATCCAATTTTTACGCTCTTTGATGATGTAGAGTATGACAAGCAAAGCATAAGCTTGAGCAAGGGAGATAAAATTGTATTTTATACCGATGGCATTGGCGAGGCATTTAGCTTAGAAGAAGGATTTTTTGCAAGTGATAGAGTGCTTCAAATATGTAAAGAACACAAAAAAAAAGATATTCAACAATTGATTAAGATAATAATGCAGCACGTAACAAATTTTACCAGAGGAAACGTGAAGGATGATATGGCTATCATGGCGGGAGAAATACTATAATTACACCCTGGAGAACAGGAAAAATGGATTTGATATGTGGAAATGAAGGTATATGTTGTTCTTCATATAAATCATGTATTTATGCAGACAATATAAATTGAAACCGAAAAAGCTAAGATTTGTTCATAGGAGGGATACAATGCTAAGGGTAATAAAGCCTATACGCTTTACGGTGGTAATGATTATAGGGCTTTCCCTACTTCTATGGGGAGGATACAAGGCTTATCAAACAAGTAAGGATATGATGGGGCTTAGCGATTCTAACTTTCAAAGGATATCTACCATATCCATAGAAAGAAATGAGGATGAAAACAACCCGCAGCTTGCCATTGCTTTTCAGGGCAATGTTGTTGTATATAATGACAACCGTATTAGAGCATATGATATAAATGGACAAGAGCTGTGGAGCAGGGAACAAAAAATTCAAAGTCCTTTGTTGAAAAACAGTAAAGACATGCTAATTTTGGCCGATCGAGAAACCGGATTAATTAACGCCATGAATAGTCAAGGTGAAGTGCTTTGGACTGTGAATATTGATAGTCCTATAGCTGATTTCGCGAATAATTTGCAGGGCAAATCGGCTGTGGTTATACAGGATGGACAAGCTGGAGGGATTATAAATATTTTTGATGAATTAGGAAAAGCTACAGGCAAAGTAGAAATAAATGAGAGTGCTATTATGGCTATAAACATCAGCGAAGATGGAGAAATGATGGCGGCATCGATACTGAGCGTTGAAAATAATAAGATTGAAACTAATGTTGTATTATATTCCATGACTGGCAGGCTGTTGGGTGGCAATAAATATGATAATGAAATAATGAGCAAGCTGTTTTATGATATTGAAAACAACTTGATAGCTGTTGGAACTGATCAGGTTGTATGTTTTGATAAAGAAAAGGGGTTATTATGGTCCAAAAGCATTCCTCACTCCATTAATAAACTTTCTTGGAATAACGAAAACCTACTGGCACTTAATCTGGTCAATGAAAGGAAATCCGTTGTAAATACAGAGAATACAATTATGATTATAGCGAAAGACGGCTCCATTGTTTATGAAGCTCAGATAAAAGATAGTATCAAAGCCATGGATTCCATGGGAAGCAAAGTTGTTGCGGCTGGAAATAGAACCCTATATTATATAGATAGCGAATCAAATAAACTAGTCGAAAAAAAGATAAATAATGACATTGAGGGGATTGAATTTATCTCGGAGCAACAATTGATGGTGATAGCTAAAGAAAAGATAGAAATCATTAAATTGCAGTGACAGGAGGAACATTATGGGTTGGATGGATGTGACATTGACAGTTATTTTAATAGTCAATGGCATTAGTGGCTGGAAAAGGGGCCTAGTTCTTTCTTTGTTTCAACTTTTGGGTTTTGTTGCAGCTTGGTTTGCAGCTAAAACCTACTATCAGGTTTTAACAGCCTACATTATAGATAAAACGAACTTTTTGTCTAAAATACAATTATATTTGAGCACAAAATTAGAGAATGCTGATTATGAATCTGCGTTTTTAGGGGGGAACCCTGACGGTAGAAATATTTTTGAAATAATCAGATTGCCTAAAGTGTTGGAGGAATTTTTACCCACAACAGTAGCTATAGATTATGGAACAAAGGTGGTGGAGGGTTTTTATCATTACATGGCGGGTATAATGGCAAAATTGTTCATCGATTTTCTAAGCTTTTTTGTCATTTTTATGATGGTAAAGATCTTACTAACTATTGTTGCCCACACATTAAATCGAGTTGCGAAGCTTCCGGTTATAAATGGATTCAACCAATTGGGAGGAGCAATTTTAGGAACTTTTAAAGGATTGATCATTGTTTTTTTACTTATGGCACTGCTGATACCCTTTGCCGCCGTATCTGATAAAGAAATATTGAAAGAGGGCTTGGAAAAATCGTTTTTTA
>JAGXRU010000262.1 GCA_018335765.1 Alkaliphilus sp. | reverse complement strand
TATTCATATCTGTAGGAGGTGATAAATTGCATATCATATATCATTGTGTAGGTGGAGCACATTCTTCTCCCACTGCTGCCGCTATTCATTTAAATATGTTACCTACAGATCATATTCCAAATAAGTTAGATATCCTTAATTTGCCATTTTTTGATACGCTGGAGAAAAAAGATCGTGGGAAAATCATCTACAGAGGTACCGATGAATTCGATAACAAGGTTTACACATTAGGCAGACAATTCATTCCAGACATAGTAATAAACTCTATTAAGGATATGTGGGGAATACTAAATCAAAAAGAAGATGATTTGTTAATAGTAAATACACTCCCAAGTGTAAATCTACTGATGAAGATTGGTGGTTTTTCATCCAGACGATTAAACTTGGTAAAGTTTGGAAGACCGATTGTCCTTCACGGAACTTTATCTGCTTATACTAATATTGTGAAAATAGTAAAAGAGACTAAAAAATCTTTCTTATAAAGAAGACTTTAGTCTCTTTTTAATATTTCTTTTTAATCTCATTATTCAACAACACATTAATCATTCATTGGTCTTCGCAAGTCATCTCATTATGATTTAATATTACATATTGTTCATATTTATTAAAATCCACAGGACTCAAATGAGTTTCAAGCATTATTCCATTTTCTAGGTATTCAGTACTGCATATCTTTGTCTTTTCACATAAATGCGAAACAATGTTCCCTTTATCATAAGGGAACAAGAGTGTTACTCTCTTGTTTTCACTGAACAGCATCGTTTTTATTTGTTCTAATAATCTATCTACGCCTATTTCCTTTGTGGCTGATAAATGAACCATGTTTTCTCCTATAGGTAATATGATATCCTTATCTATTAATTCATCAATTTTGTTGTAGACCATAATAGTAGGCCTTTCCTCTACCTTCAGTTCTTTTAATACCTGCTCAGTAACTCTAATTTGCATTTCATGGTTTTCGTTAGTTGCATCAATCACATGTATTAATAAATTTGCATGCAAAACCTCTTCAAGAGTAGCTTTAAAAGCATCAATCAACCCATGTGGTAGCTTACTTACAAAACCCACTGTATCAATAAGAATAAATTCATCATTACTCGGTAAAGTCATTTTTCTATGGAAGGTATCTAATGTAGCGAAAAGCATGTCTTCAACATATACAGCTTTTTCCTCTTGTCCGCCACTTTTTTCAATTAATTTGTTCATTATAGTTGACTTGCCTGTATTTGTATATCCAACCAATGCCACAATAGGTATTTGACTTTTCATTCTCTTCATGCGCTGTACATCTCTTACTTTTTTAATATCCTCTATCTCTTTTTTAATATCATTTATGCGATCTAAAATATGTCTTCGATCAAGCTCAAGTTTTTTCTCCCCAGGGCCTCTAGTGCCAATGCCTGCACCTGTTCTCGACAAGGAACGTCCCAAGCCAATCAACCTAGGCAGCCTATATTTAAGCTGAGCTAACTCTACTTGAAGTTTTCCTTCCATGGATTGTGCCCTTTGAGCAAAAATATCTAAAATCAATGTGGCTCTATCAATTACAGTTACTTCAATCCGTTCTTCAAGATTTCTTATTTGAGCTCCTGACAATTCATCATTAAAAACAATTAAATTTGCATCCATTTCTTCAGACAAAATCTTGATTTCATCTGCTTTTCCCTTACCTATAAAATAAGCAGAATCAATTTTCTGCTTATTTTGAATCATAGTATGTAAAACCTGAGCACCAGCTGCTTCAGCTAGTTCCTTTAATTCATCCATAGAATTTTCAATGCTCACAACTTCGTCTTTACCACCAGTATTAATTCCCACAAGTATAGCTCTTTGTAAAATATTATTCATCGTCTCATTTTTATCATTTATCAACAATGTTCTTCACTCACCTTAGATTATTCTTAATATTATTAGATGGTTACTAGCACCCTGTCTAGCACTTGAAGAATGTAAAAATTTAATTTCTCTTGATTTTTTGCATATCATCATTATGTCCCACAACTATAATGATATCATCCGCAGAAATAACATATCGTGAGTTTGGAGAAATATTGACTTCCGACTTGTGTTTTATTGCCATTATATTAACGCCATATTTTTCTCTCAAATTAATTTCCTTCAGTTCTTTCCCTATCCATCCACTTAGTGGTGTTATTTCAGCAACACTGAAATCAGGCGCAAGCTCAATGTAGTCTAATATATTAGGTGAAACCAGGTTATGTGCCACCCTCACTCCCATATCCCTCTCAGGTAAAACAACTCTGTCTGCTCCAATTTTATATAAAATCTTTGCATGAAGCTCATCATGTGCTTTTGCAACTACAAATTTTGCTCCAATCTCTTTTGCTAATAAAGTAGTCAATATAGAAGATTGTATATCTGATCCTATACTGACAATTACCACATCAAAATTTCTGATTCCTAATGCTTTTAACGATGCCTCATCAGAAGCATTTATTTGTACTGCATGAGTCACATGATCAGCCAATTCTTGTATAGCATGTTCATTATTATCTATTGCTAATACTTCGTGTCCTAACTGATATAGCGTTTTAGCTAAGCTTGATCCAAATCGCCCACACCCAATTACTGCGAATTGTTTCATAATTTTCACCCCTAGTTAATTATTAGAAAAATATATAGTTGCTTTACTCTCGGAATAAATCACATGTGTAGTTTGTTTAAAAACCCACCTAATATTCATTCATTTTATAATATCATTTATTGTTATTCTTGTCATTCTATACCTTTTTGATTTTTCTGGAAAGTTGCTATAAGCAAAAGTACAACTCAAGCTTCAAGTATATTTTCTCCTCAAATGTTGCTACATATTTAGTATTGCTTTACAAATCATGTGACAGTTATTTTTTTAAGATTGTTTTCAGGATTGTTTTGTATTTTTAGACAGCACAAAACAAACATACGATAGTATGCCAAAAAAATAAACTCTTTATAATAGGATGGATTAATCTATACTGTATTTAACAATTCATTCTTATTCTGTGCTTTTGCTTCACGCCAAGAATATCCAGTAATTCGGTAATTTCAAATATGGCATAATATTTTTCTTTAGCAACTATAAGTATTTTATCACCTTCTTTTATACTTTGCTCTCTTCTCCATATTCGTATACAATCACCATCGGATTGCTTCGGAGCTTGCTTTTTGCGCCAGCCCAGAAAGGAATAAAAAAGTGTATGTGCAAAAACACATAGCATAATGTGTATATATGCTGCGTTCTCAGCATTTTCACCACGTCTTCTTGGTAGATGCTTTAAATAAGCAGCTTGCTTGAGTTCCCTAAATCCACAGTTTTCAATTAAGGATCTTAGACGATACTTTGTTGGAATTGAAGCCGCATTCTTTTCAGCTGGCAAGCTAGTCAACATAGCCACTTGCTTTTCGGGAGATATTTCTTTATCTCTCTAACTCGTGACAACCACTGCATTTAGAGGACTGCCGTTTGTTCTTTTATTATCTTTTACTCCCTTTGGGTTATATTCAAGATATGATGCTAATCCATCTACACCATATCCTTTGCATTTGTCTTTTCCATATGCCCATTCTGCTATTGACCGACTTTCGCATTTTTTACGCAACGCTACAGCATCTTCTCGAATGATCATACCTGCTTTTGCCGGAATAATAAAATCAATCCCTAACTTGTGTTTCAATTCCCAAAGATGTGCGCCATTTAAAAAACCACGATCTGCAATGACCATTTGAATTCGGTTTTTTCCACAGTTATGTATCCCTTGCCTAACCATGGGCAAAAAATGGTTGTGATCACTCTCATTTGCTGGTACAATATTCATAGCAACGATTATTCGTGATTTGACTTCAAATAAGATGAATAATTTGAAGCCATGTATTTATTCATATTCAGGAGGGTCGTTGGGACGGCCTTCCTTCTTTCTTTTTGTTTTCCCGCATCCAGGAAAATCTGGCTTTGTCTCTATAATCGTAGAATCCAGTACATATGTTTCACTTCGTAACATTGTCCTAATAAATCGAATGCTTTTGTTAAAAGAATCCAATACACTATTTCTGAAACATTTCCCAATATTGTCTATTAATGTAAATCGATCCATGACGCAGGGCAGTTTTTTTATAGCCCTTCCCGTACTGGTTAGAATCTCCTCTTTCACACAATCCGTTCATTAAGCTGTTAACATCAAATCCAATCATGCTCATCGCTCCTAAATCTCCAAGCAGTGCTTCACTTCCACGTGTCCTCGGAATGCCGACAATAATTTTCAATATATACAGCAATACATAAATATGCAGAGCAAGCATTTTTCGGATTTGACTTCCTGTTATTTCCTTAAGTTCTTTCATGATACCTGTATTCTCTAAAAATTTCAGAAACGGTCCAATAAAAGGCCAATTTGTACTTACCGCAAGATCAATTTTCTTCTCTTCCAAGGCTTTCTTCACTATTTTTCGGTTTTCTACCACGCTTTTCTCCTTCTTTCCTTGTGAATTCTTTTGCATCTGCTTCATTTAATGATTCAATTTGTACGATCAATCGATGTATTTCTTCGTCTAACTGCTTAATTTTAGCCGCTTTCTCTTTGAAAGATTTGTAGTTTTCAGAAAAAAGCTGTGCTTCTTTGACCTTGTCTTGCACACAGGAGGTCGAGATTAATTTCTCGCCTTTTCTGTTTTGATAAATCCAAGGGAAAGGTCCATGAAGTTCTCCAGAGGCACATTTGCAATTTCGACTGCCGCATTTGGTAAACCTTTCGTAGAAAGAAGCTGTTAATAACTTTCCAGGATTCATAATGCACTTAAGTAGTCTCCATCTTTTTTGGTTAAGTTGACAGATTTTTTGACGTATTTGGGATAATTCTTCCATATTTTCACATCCTTACGTTTAT
>JAGXRU010000261.1 GCA_018335765.1 Alkaliphilus sp. | reverse complement strand
ATAGCTAGGATTTTTTGTTTCTTTGCCAAGCAATTTTCCACTTTCGATTTCAAATGGTCCTATCCCATGGAATTTATCAGGATTATTTTCTGCATATGTATATCCCTTGCCTTTGCTAGTAAGTGTATGAATTAAGACAGGCCCTTTAATTTTTTTAGCTCTTTGTAATACAATCCTCAATTCTTTCATATCATGCCCATCAACAGGACCAAGATAAGTAAAACCAAGTTCTTCAAAGATAATTCCTGGCACTAAAAAATACTTCAAGCTATCCTTGACCTTTTCAGCAGCTTTGACCATTTTTTTCCCAACGGTAGGAATCTTATTAAGAATAGCCTCCACATCAACCTTTACTTTAAAATATTTAGGATCTGTCCTTAATCTATTTAAATATTTTGACATTCCTCCTACATTTTCTGAAATAGACATTTCATTGTCATTTAGAATCACGATTAGATCCGTACATGTGTGACCAGCATGGTTTAGAGCTTCAAACGCCATCCCTCCTGTGAGAGCTCCGTCACCAATAACTGCTAGAACAGAATACTTTTCCTTACTTATATCCCTTGCCATTGCGATTCCTAAAGCGGCTGAAATAGAGGTACTGCTATGTCCTGTATCAAATATATCATGTTCACTTTCGCTGCGTTTTGGAAAACCACTCAACCCATTATATTGTCTTAAAGTGTTGAACTGATCCCTTCGACCTGTTATGATCTTATGTATGTATGCTTGATGTCCCACATCCCATATTACACGATCATTTGGACTGTCAAAAACACTATGTATTGCTAAGGTCAACTCTACAACCCCTAAATTTGATGCTAAATGTCCACCGGTTCTTGCTACATTTTTTACTAGATAATCTCTGATTTCTTCTGCCAACTTTTCTAATTCATTCACAGAAATGTTTTTTATATCAATAGGCGAATTGATATTTTCCAGTATATCCATTCCCTTTTTCATCTCACTTTCTATCATCGTCATTTTTACTCATTCTTTCTGATAATAAATCTATTCTTAATAAATGAATATCAAATCATCAAATTTGCAATAATAATACCTAGTATTGCCCCAGCTATCACTTCAATGGGTGTATGACCAATTAATTCCTTCAATCTTTTTTCACCGATTGGAATTTGTTTATGCATATCTTTTAGCATCTGGTTTAAAATAATTGCTTGTCTACCGACAGCCCTACGAACTCCAGAAGCATCATACATTACAATAAGAGAAAATGACAAAGCAATTGCATATTCTGTGGATGCCCACCCATTCTTAAGACCTACCGCAGTGGATAGAGCCATAACCATTGAGGAATGAGAGCTAGGCATTCCGCCTGATCCCAAAAATCGATAAATGTTAAATTTTTTCTCCTTTATCAGTGCAAATACTACTTTTAGAGTTTGAGCAACAAACCAGGAAACCAAAGTAGTACTAAGAATGGAATTGCTAAATAATTCATCAAAGAAGAACAAATGAATTCCCCCTACTCTAATAGTCCCTTTTAACAAGGTATTCTGCCAATTCCATTAGGAACGTAGCCCTATTGCCAAATGGCTGCAATGCTTCTATACTGTCATCTAACAGCTCTATGACTTTTGATTTTGAATACTCTAATCCATATATTGAAGGGAAGGTGGATTTTTGATTTTGGAGATCACTCCCTACTTTTTTACCTATTTTTTTTTCATCTCCAATCAAGTCTAATATATCATCAGTTATCTGAAATCCTAGTCCTATGTTTTTTGCATACCTAGTAAGAGCTTCCAATTCTTCATCACTTGCCCCCCCTATGATTGCACCTGCTCTAACAGAAGCAATGATTAATGATGCTGTTTTATGATAATGAATAAAATAGAGAGTATCACCATCAATTTTTTTATTCTCACTAAGCAAATCTACGACCTGACCCCCGATCATTCCATGAACACCCGAAGCCTGTGATATTTCAAGCATTGCTTTGATTTTTCTTTCAGAAAACCCAGTAAAATCCTTTACGGTATTTAACATGGTCTCATATGCCAAATTTAACAAGCCATCACCTGCCAGTATTGCCAATCCATCACCGTATACCTTATGATTTGTGAGTTTTCCCCTGCGATAATCATCATCATCCATTGCGGGCAGATCATCATGAATCAAAGAGTAGGTATGTATCATTTCCAACGCACAGGCATAGGGCATAGCCAAAGCTTTGTTTCCACCTACAAACTCACAGGCAGCCAACATAAGTATAGGTCTAAGCCTCTTTCCTCCAGCAAACATACTATAACGCATGGATTCAAAAATAACACCTTGTGGATCTGAATATATTGGAAGAAATACTTCCAACTCTTTATCAATCACTGCAAGTCTTTTTTTTAGTTCAGTTTTTAGACTCATTCTATTCCTCCAATGCAGATAATAGATTCGAAAATGGCACTTCTGCTTCTCCCTGAATTAAGCTTATTTTTTGTTCCGCATCCTCGATCTTTTTATTGCAATACCTATAGAGCCTGATACCTTCTTCATAAAGAGCCAGAGTTTCATCTAGACGTTGATTTCCTTCATCAAGCATTCGAATAATATGTTCAAGCTTTTCCATGGCTTCTTCAAAGACTTCTTCCTTTATATTATGCATTTCGTTATTTGCTTTGACCACTTTTCATTCCCTCTCCTTTAACATCAATAATATTGCATGACAATACACCATCAAATAACATAACATTAATATGGTCATCCGACTCAACCTTCTCTATAGAAGTTACTGGCTTGCCGTCATCATGAAAGACCACAGCATATCCCCTGTTAAGAGTAGATAATGGGTTGACAACTTCTAGCTTTGCTACCTTGTGAAGCATTCTTGTCTTTATTTTTTCCATATAAGATTCTATTATCTTTTGCATTTCCTTATGGGTGGTGTCCAATAGATGACGATCTTCTTTTAGCTGTCTATCCATTAAGGCATTCATTTTTTCTATATTAAATAATTTTAAATGCTTTCTGCTAAGTGTTATATACTTATTCATCATATTATTCAGTCGAGCTTTGGTATTAGATAAACGCTCCTCAATTTCAAGTATACTAGGAACAGCAATTTCAGCTGCTGCAGAGGGAGTTGGCGCTCTTAGGTCTGCTGCTAAATCAGCTATAGTAAAATCTGTTTCATGTCCTACTGCCGATATAACAGGAATCTCGGACTTATAAATACTTCTCGCCACAATTTCCTCATTAAAAGCCCAAAGCTCCTCTATGGATCCTCCTCCCCTTCCTACAATAATAGTATCTACTTTCCAATTCGGGCTATTTAATTGCTCAATTGCCGCTGCTATCTGTGAGGCGGCATTTTCCCCTTGTACCAGTACAGGATACACTAACACGTCAACCAACTTATTTCTTCTCTTAATGACAGATATAATATCTCTTATCGCAGCACCGGTAGGTGATGTTACCACTCCAATTTTTAACGGAAAACACGGAATCTTCTTTTTGTGACCCAAATCAAATAAACCTTCTTCATATAGTTTGTTTTTTAGCTGTTCATAGGCAAGATACAATGAACCTAGTCCGTCAGGTTCCATTGTATTTATATAAATTTGATACTGACCGTCTCGATCAAAGGTAGACACATAGCCTTTCGCAATGATCTTCAAACCGTTAGACGCTTGGAATTTAAGTTTCAAGGCTTGCTCTCTGAAAATAATACAATTTATTTTGCAACTCTCATCTTTCAGAGTGAGATACATATGACCACTGCTATGATGTTTGAAGTTAGATATTTCACCTTTTACCAAGACATTATTAAGAATAGGATCGCTATTTATTATCTTCTTTATGTATTTATTTAACTCTGTTACCGTTAAAGCTTTCAGCTTCATTCTCGAAAACCATCCTTTATTATTATACTATTTGAACACCAAAATCTGTTTCCACAGCTTTATTAGTATAATGCTAGATATTACCCAAAATATATATGTCAATGAATGCGGAACTACATTTTCAGACAATACAGGCATATTAA
>JAGXRU010000260.1 GCA_018335765.1 Alkaliphilus sp. | reverse complement strand
TTGGCTTCAGTAATGCCGTATTCAAGATATTTTTTCTCCATGTAATATGGTTTAACATATGGATAGTCAAGCTTGAACCTAGATTTTGAGGTATCTCTATTTATGGCAATATCCCAATCAAGAGGTGTTCGGTCACTATATTGATAATAAAAAAGTGCTGAATGCATGCAGATGATACCATCAGGAAACAGTGCTGCAATCAGCGCAGCTTCAGTTTTTCCGCTTTCATTTTTTACCACTTGATACCATCCTTGCCTGACCTTTTCAAGATATCCTTGTTCAACAAGTTCGTTGATGTCCTTTTGCTATAGCTTCAATCCATTAAGTTCGGATCGTTTTATGAGCATGTTGCTGTTTGCTGTCGTTGCTTTTTTAATATAATCCATAATTCGATCAAATTTCGATTGTAACTTTTTTGAATCATACATATATAAAAAAACCTCACTCCATAATGCATTGCGGCATTTTACTATAAATGTTATATTTCATTTCCTTCAAAATATCAATACAAAAACGCCGCATCTATTTTATAGTGCGGTGTTTTTGTATTGATATCATTTACTATTATAACGATAATATTAAAATGGCATATCTTCATAATCTGCTGAATCCACTCCATCCACCGCATCCCAATGGTAAAGATATGTTTGAGCATGTGCTTGCAGACGCTTCTCCTTCGCTCTTTTGCGCTGATTGGCTTTTTCAATTTCCAATTGTTTTTCTTTACCGACTACATCTGTATCAAATGTAACTCCTAAAAGCATCAGTTCTTGGGCAGCACATAATCTTGATACACCAAACCATTTGGTATAACCTTTTATAACATTTTTCATTATAGAATTTTCCTCTAACCATTTAGCTGCATGAACGAGCCGTATATGTTTTTTATATCTTTTTCTTCTTGGTGTGCCTTGAGCTTTTGCCAATTTCTTCTCAGACATAAATCACTTCTATATCATTTCGGCAGCTACTTCACTACATACCTTGTCAGTCTGCCATTACCCATTTTCTTAATAAGATCTTTCGATAGCATTTCTTTAAGCGTATTAACCGCATGGGTCGTTCCCACCCCAAGAGCTTCTTCAACATCACTACGAGTGATTTCTTTATGTTTTTCAAACAATCTGAGCACCGGTAAATACTTTTCTTCCTCTGTGCTTAACGATTGTGCATGAGTGTTAGGTAGAATAACCCGAAATGCACCTTCAACATTTTCAAACTTAGGCTGAACAGATAGTCCTTTATAACAACTAATAATCTTACTTATACCAGTTCCATATGCTTCGATTAGTTTCATTCTGTAAAACAGGCTAGCAAGCTTTTCATTCCTCGGTTGCGATGCACCAAGCATTGCAGCTTCCAGGGACATTCCTGAGACTAACCCCCCTAGTGAAATGATTTCTAAGCGGTCTGAATAGAGATTTATAATTGTACTCCCGCTAAAGGCATATTCTCTGTGGACAACAGCATTGAGTAACGCCTCACGTATAGCATCTTCTGGGTAATCTCTTTCGTCTGTGCGTAGTAAATCATGAAAGGTAGCCTTCGTGCTATTATAAAAATCTATAGTCTTAAATGCATCAGTGAGCTGATCAAATAAAGAGCCAGCAAGTTCCTTTCGATCTTTAAATACTAATTTGTCAGTGCCTTGAAAAACAGCAAATTTAATAGAATGCTTACACTGATCTGAAACCAACAATCCCATGTTAGTATATATGTCGTCTTGAGTAATAATCCCTAAGTTTTTCATCTGAACATTTGAAAATTCCAATCGTCGTAATAACATTTCCTTATTCAAGCTTGTAAAGGTTAATTCCTGAACGAGAGATCGATTATATTCAAATGAATCCCCATCTGTCAATTTGATCATCATTCGAATTGCATCCTCAGATGCAGGTGCAGAAGTGGTTCCACTTCTAACATAAACACCTGATGGTTTTAGCCCTTTGTCTGATAGATAATAAGGTTTTTTAGTCCCTTGATTAATTGTTAACTTGATAATATTCTTATCTTCTTTTTGAACTAGCTCAATATTCGTAAACATAGAAACATCAGGTCGAATGCTATCTCTTAAAGCATTTGATATTTGTTGCATAACAAAATCAGCATTCTCAAGATCCGTTATTTCTCCATTGTCGTGAACGCCAATATATATAGTACCACCGTTAGTATTTGCAAATGCCACAACTTCCTTTTTTAAATCAGGAGTGTAGCTTTCCTTCAATTCAATGGTTTCACTTTCGTACATTCTCATAACATCACCCTTTATATCAATTTCTATCACTTCTACCACTATTCTATCACTGCCAGTGATAGAATACAAGAAATTTCTAACTCAATTATCTTTTTGCAGCAAAATGTAAAGTAGTGAAAGCCATAAGTCCGGTGGGCAATTCTTTTAAATCTAGACACTAAAAAGCCCTAGATTCCACTCACCGAATCTAGGGCTTTTTGCTGTCAAAATTTCCATTTTTGAACCTCAAAATCGACTGTATACAAACGTGTTTGTTCATACCATGTCAATATTATGATTCTGATAACAACACCCCTTTTTATATCTTTTTGTATAGAACACAGTAATTATCTACATTTATAATTCTAAGTCCACGACTAAGCCATGGTTCTTTATCGTGTTCACGAAAACGCTGTGGCATTTTTTCTAAACTTCTGATACAGCGATCTTTTGGTTGCCTTTCAAATAAAAGAAAGAACTGCGTTCTACAAATTGTGGATTCAACACATTTCTGAGCAAGAATATATTGCACTTGACATGCAAAACAAAATATTTGTTGGGTTCATTGCATTAATCTTAGACTCCGCTGAATAGATTTTAAAAAAATAGAACTTACAAAAAGAGGGTATTTCGTAACAGGAATTGATCTATCAGAACCCCAGTTGACAAAAGCCAGAGAAAAAGCAAAAATAAACGACCTTAACATTGATTTTTTAAAGCATGATGCTAGGAATCTTCCCTTTGAAAATCAGTTTGATGTTGCTATTATGCTTTGTGAAGGTGGCTTTCCACTCATTATAAAAGTGAAACTTTTGATTTTATGACCTTTAGGGACTATAATGTCACCACTTTTACTGATGATGACGAAAATGAACACCAACCTGAGTGTAATGAA
>JAGXRU010000259.1 GCA_018335765.1 Alkaliphilus sp. | reverse complement strand
TTTTTCCCTGCTTCATGCTTTTGCCAGCGTAACCATGAAGTCTGATCAGGTTGTGAGCGGTACAGCCATAAATATATTATCAGCAGCTATAACAGTCTATCTTGCAAGAAGTCTTACTGGCAGTGCCAATATTCAGATAATATCTGGGTTTATAAAAAGAGATGTCCCTTTTCTGTCAGCAATTCCAGGAATTGGGCCGATGTTATTTGGAGATGCCTATATTACTACTTTGCTTGTATTGATTATAGTATTAATCAGTTGGTATTTTTTATATAAACGTCCCTTTGGACTTAGATTTAGAGCATGTGGAGAAAATCCGCAGGCAGCTGATTCTTTAGGTATTAATGTATTGCGAACCAGATATATTGGTGTCATCTTATCGGGTCTATGTTCTGGTTTGGGTGGCGGCATAGTTATAACGACTTACTCGGGTGAGTTTTCACCATTGATATATAGTGGTTTAGGATTTTTGGCTTTGGCAGCCTTGATTTTTGGAAAATGGAATCCGTGGGGTATATTAGGAGCTTCATTGTTTTTTGGTTTTGCCAAAACGGTGGCTGATATGTCTAAACTATTTGATTCCCTAGAAGGTATGCCCAACATTTACTTTAACACTTTTCCATTTGTTGTTACATTACTTGCTCTTGTGCTGTTTGCTAATAATAAAGCAGGCCCTAAGGCTGCTGGAGAACCATATGATCCGGGAAAACGATAATCGTATTTTTGCTTGAAATATTAGAAAAAAACCTGATACCATAGATTTGTTATGGTATCAGGTTTTTTTCTAATATGTGTTATTACTGTCATGGCAGCAAATAATACAAACTTTATTTAATAGCTGTGAAATGATATAATAGTATTAAGCATAGTACTATTTGAATAGTAATATAAACTGGTGATAAGGTGCGTGAAAGTGGGGATGGAGATGCGTCTAGGTTTTAACTTAAATATTGAACAGACTCAAAAACTAGTAATGACACCTGAACTGAAACAGGCTATACAAATTTTGCAATTCAATTCTCAGGAACTTGATCAATTTATAGGAGACCAAATATTGGCTAATCCTGTAATTGAGTTTGCATACTCTCAGGACAGTGAAGCAAATAAAAAATTAGAAATAGATAAATCAGAAATAGATAAAAAGGAAAAAAAACAAAAGGATGAAGTTGATTGGAAGGAATATTTTCATGAGTATGACGATATAAGCTATAGGCAGCTAAATTACCATAAGGATAAAGAAGATGTATCTTTCGAGCAGTTTGTTTCAAATGAGATAACCTTAACTGAACATTTGCTTTTTCAATTGCAATTTGCCATATTAAATAATAAATATAAGCCTATAGGAAGATTTATTATTGAAAGCCTTGATAAAAATGGTTATTTAACTACCAGCAGCGAAGAAATCGCTTCGTATTTTTGCATTGATACAGAGATTGTTGAAAATGTTCTATCAATCATACAGACATTTGATCCTCCGGGGATAGCGGCTAGAAATCTGAAAGAATGCTTATTAATACAAATAAGGCAAAAAGGTATCCAAGATAGCAAGACAAAAGATATTATTTCATTTCATCTTGAGGATGTTGCCGAGAACAAGCTGGCAAACATTTCAAAGGAGTTGAATATATCTATAAAAGAAGTGCAAGAAATTACTGATTTTATTAAGACTTTAGAACCTAAGCCAGGAAGAAATTTTGGTGGAGGTGAAGAAATAAAATATATAACACCAGACGTCACCGTGGAAAAGGTTGATGATGAATATATAATTCTTGTCAATGATACTTCAGCTCCTAGGTTGTCTATAAGCCCATACTATCGCAGAATATTATTGGATGAGGATAAAAATTCAAATACTTCCAAGTTTTTAACAGACAAGCTTAATTCTGCCATGTGGCTAATCAGAAGTATTGAACAAAGAAGACAAACGATTTATAACGTGGTAAAGGCAATTGTTAAGTATCAAATTGATTTTTTTGAACATGGTCGTAAGTATCTGAAACCCTTGACTTTAAAGCTTATTGCTGATGAAGTTGGTATTCACGAGTCCACGGTTAG
The DNA here is from genome assembly GCA_018335765.1 of Alkaliphilus sp. GTDB lineage: Bacteria > Bacillota > Clostridia > Peptostreptococcales > Thermotaleaceae > JAGXRU01. The sequence goes on along the minus strand of JAGXRU010000259.1, from coordinate 1,554 downwards.
TAGAGCTGTAAATGGGAAATATATGCAGAGCCCAAAGGGCATTTTTCAAATAAAATTTTTCTTCACTAGCGGAGTTTCTAACGAATACGGTGAGGGGATTGCTTCAGAGAGCATTAAAATTATGATACGAGATCTCACGGATAATGAAAATAATAGAAAACCATTAAGTGATCAGGCACTTTCAGAGTACCTTCAACGCAAAGGTATTAATATATCAAGGCGAACTGTTGCAAAGTACCGAGATGAAATGAACATTTTGGCATCAACTAAGAGAAAACGTTATTAATGGCGTGTTAAACACGCCATTAATATTTTTTAAAATAATATTGATAAATTATTAAAATTGTATTAAACTAGCATTAAGATATTTTTTTACCATGCAAGGGACAAAAAAGTATTCGCGGGACAAAAAAGAACCCTTGTCAGCTTACCGGTAGGAGGTGAGGGGTTTGCCCTTAGACATTAAAAGCTTAGATTTGGAACAAATGATAGAAATACAAAAAAAGATTGTCCCGGAAGTAGTAGAAAAACTTTTAGAGAGGTATAATATTCTGCGATTTATACATTATAATCAACCGATTGGCAGGAGAAATCTTTCGAATGTCATGGAGTTGGGTGAACGCATTATTAGATCGGAGATAAATTTCCTAAAGCAACAAGATTTCATAACAATTGGAGCAGAGGGAATGAATACAACCCAAAATGGAGAAGATATTCTGCAAGTGCTTAGGGGAATAATACATAGTTTCAAAGGCTTGAGCAATTTGGAGGAAGAGGTACTTAAAAAATTACGAATAAAAAGAGTAATGATCATACCTGGCTTAGAGAAAACAAATCAAGTGATATTGAAGGAAATAGGCCGTGTGGCAGGAAATTATTTTAAATCTATAATTAAACCTAATATGGTCATAGGACTTACCGGTGGAGATACCATGGCAATGTTAGCTGAGGAAATGGCCGAGGAGCCTATAAAGAGTGTTAACGTAACCGTGGTTCCTGCTAGAGGGGGTATGGGAAGAGAAGTTGAAAAACAAGCTAATACCATAGCTGCCAAGGTTGCGAATAAGCTAAAGGTTTCTTACAAACTACTTTATATGCCTGACAATATTTCTAAAGATATATTTATGAGTTTATCAGAGGATCCTAGCATAAAAGAAGTTATGGAATATCTACAAAAAATTGATATGTTAGTATTTGGAATTGGCAGAGCCGATAAGCTAGCAAGAAGAAGAGAATTAGATGAAAAAATTATTGGTTTACTAAAAGAAACAGGAGCTGTTGCGGAAGCTTTTGGGTATTATTTTGACAAACAAGGAAATATTGTTTATGAAGTGGATACTATAGGCGTAAGATTAGCCCATTATAAAAGATTAAAAAATTTAGTGGGGGTTGCTGTAGGCGAAGACAAAGCTGAGGCAATAATGGCAATTAGTAAGCTTAACAACAATCTCGTGCTAATCATTGATGAAGGATTAGCTAAAGAGATAATAAAATATGAACATTAAAAGGAGGAGTTTTATATGAAAATTAAAGTTGGTATTAATGGATTTGGAA
>JAGXRU010000258.1 GCA_018335765.1 Alkaliphilus sp. | reverse complement strand
GAAAAGCAACAATCGAAATCTTAAAATATTCCTTTCACTAAATACCGACACTTTTAAAATGGTTCAGGTCTTAATTGATATGGATGGGAAAAATATTATTTGTAATTTTCAGGTAGAAACGGAAGCTATTAAATACATTTTTGCAAAATTTGAAGCCAAATTAAAAAAAAATATTAGTTCAATTGGATTTGATCATGTAAATTTAAATTTTGCTGTGTCTAACAAAAGAGTCAATTTATTGAATGCGGAAGAGAAGAAATTAGATCGGATGAATTCAATTGATATAAGGGTGTGACAAAATGAAAAAAAAGTTGGAAATAGCTACTGCAATTAAATATAACTCCAACATCGATACTGCACCAATAGTTTTAGCTAAAGGGCAGGGAGCCATAGCACAAAAAATTCTTGAAGTGGCAGACGAATCTAATATTAAGATATATAAAGATGAAAAACTTGCCAAACAACTCATGTCTTTGTCAATTGGACAAGAAATTCCACCACACCTTTATCAAGTTGTTGCTGAAATTTTGGCTTTTGTAATTAACTTAGATGAGAGCGGGAATAAAGATTATGTCGAAAAATAAAGTTGCTATAGGCATGAATGGAGAAAGTCTCGCAGTAGAATACTTAATAAAAAAAAATTTCAAAATAATTACTAGAAATTATCGTTGCCGTTTTGGCGAAATTGATATTATTGCCTCAAAAGATAACATGTATATTTTTATCGAAGTTAAAACAAGAAGAAATTTGTTGTTCGGCAGACCTTCAGAGGCTATCAATGGAAAGAAAAGAGAGCACTGTGTTAATGCTGCACAGTGTTTTATAAAACATTTTAAGCTAAAAGATGTTGATTTCAGATTTGACGCAGTAGAAATAATATTAACACCTTCCCTAAAAATAGAACATATAGAAAATATATTTTTTTAGTCTGCATAATTTGTCAAATTAAGAATATTTTTCTGAAAATTGAAGGAAAAAAAAGAATAATATGGAAATATATATTATGCTACTTGTATTTATTTAAACAAGGGAGGTAAATCATTTTGCTTTCAAGGGTTATGAGTTGTGTTTTGAACGGACTGGATGGCAATATTACAGAGGTTGAAGTAGATATTTGTAGTGGTCTACCATCTCTTAATATAGTTGGTCTCCCGGATACGGCGGTGAAGGAATCTAAGGATAGAATAAGAGCAGCCATAAAGAATTCTGGCTATGAATTTCCAATGAAAAGAATAACTATAAATTTAGCTCCTGCAAATACAAAAAAAGAAGGTACGCATTATGACCTATCTATGGCTATAGGAATACTGAAAGCATCTAATCAAATTTTCTCGGAATCTATGGATGAATACGCATTTCTTGGAGAATTATCATTAAATGGAAAGTTAAATAGAATATCCGGAGCATTGCCATTGATAATTGCACTGAGAAGCCAAGGCGTGAAAAAAATAATTCTTCCTATTGAAAATGCCCCGGAAGCTGTGATTATGCAAGATGTTGAAATATATACATGCAATAATTTATATGAGGTAATAAGTTTTTTAAATAATAAGGATATGAAAAGTACATATAAACTTGAATATGATCATAATGATTCTGAACCAATACAGTATTCAGAAGATTTTTCTGAAGTAAATGGCCAAGATAGTGTAAAAAGAGCATTTCAAATAGCAGCTGCCGGTGGTCATAATATCATAATGATTGGACCCCCGGGGTCAGGTAAAACTATGATTGCCAGAAGGTTTTCCAGTATTTTGCCTGAAATGACCTATGAGGAAAGCTTGGAAGTAACTAAAATATACAGTGTTGCTAGAGAATTAAACAATCAAACTGCTCTCATTAGAAAAAGACCGTTCAGATCACCACATCATACCATATCAAGTGCATCTCTTGTAGGAGGAGGTAGAATTCCAAAACCTGGAGAGGTTTCACTAGCCCATTATGGGGTATTATTTTTAGATGAATTGCCTGAGTTTCAAAGAAGTGTTTTGGAAGTCCTAAGACAACCGATGGAAGATGAATTCGTCACAATATCAAGAGTGAATGCGTCATTAACATATCCAGCAAAATTTATTTTAGTAGCAAGCATGAATCCCTGCCCCTGTGGATACTATGGCGATACTAACCATGCTTGTTCATGTGGTCCCCCACAAATCAAAAGATATCTTTCCAAGATTTCAGGTCCGTTGCTTGATCGTATCGACATGCATGTTGAAGTGTTTCCAATAAAGTACGAGGAACTCAACTCAGAGATTAAGTCACTGACATCGGCTGAAATAAAGCAGAAGGTAGATGAAGCAAGAAAAATCCAAATTGAGCGTTATAAAAATGAACCAATATTATTTAACTCCCAATTAACTCCTAGACTTTTGAAAAAATATTGCAAACTAGGTTTATCGGAAAAAGAATTGTTGGAATCAGCTTTTAAAAGAATGGGATTAAGTGCCCGTGCACATAACAGGATCATTAAGTTGGCAAGGACTATCGCTGACTTGGAGGGCAGTGAAATTGTACATTCTGTACATTTAGCAGAGGCTATACAATATAGAAACTTAGACAGAAAATTCTGGAATATTTGAGAGGGAATGGTATAATGGAGAAGGATTATATTTTGTGGTTGAATAATATAGAAGGTGTAGGAATAAAAACCATTGAGAAATTACTAGACATTTTTGGAACAGCAGAGAATGTTTTTACTTCTTCGACAGACAAATTGCATAATGTTAAAGGAATAAAACAAGATACAATTCATAATATAGAAAAAAAAAGAGATTATGGTTACATAAATAATTTAAAGAATACTCTAAAAACGCTTTCGATTGATGTGTTGTATAAAAATGAAAATGATTATCCGGAGCATTTGAAAAATATTTACGATTCGCCATACATTCTTTATAAGAGAGGAAAAATTAAGAGTTGTGATATGAATGCAATTGCAATTGTAGGTGCTAGAAAGGCTTCTCCATATGGAAAATGGGTTGCATACAAATTTGCCGGTGAATTAGCACAAAGAGGTATTACTGTTATAAGCGGTATGGCGTATGGGATAGACACTGCAGCTCATAAGGGCGCTTTAGATAGTGGGGGAAGAACAATTGCTGTAATGGGTTGCGGTTTAGACATATGCTATCCAAAAAGCAATTTTGAGCTTATGCAAAACATAGAAAAATCAGGAGCCGTACTATCAGAATACGCAGTTGGAGTACAACCAATTGCAGGTAATTTTCCTGCAAGAAATAGGATTATCAGTGGCTTGGCAAAAGGGGTTCTGGTGGTAGAGGCATCAGAAAATAGTGGTTCTCTGATAACAACAGAATTTGCCTTAGAACAAGGTAGAGAAGTATT
>JAGXRU010000257.1 GCA_018335765.1 Alkaliphilus sp. | reverse complement strand
ACGACACCTACCTTCTTTTCATAAGTCAAAAAAATGGCTGAATTAAAGTTTAAGTTCTTCATTCCACTTTGCTAATTCAACCCAATTAGGACTAATATCCACGATCGTTAGCGAATTTCCGAATTTATTCAATTCTTCTCTTGCAGTGTTCGCCATTTTCAAGACATCTATATTCTTTGTTTTAGTCGTTCCTCTGATTTGCTCATTTAAAGCTGAATCATTTACATTAATGATGATCTCATCACCAATGTTTTTTTCTAATTCCTTTAAAATAATTATTACTGCAGCTAGATTAACAATCGCTGGTTTTTTATAGGCTAAAAAAACTGACTTTTTACAAATTAATTCTTGATCATTATAAATATGATATCGAACTTCTATATCCTCACCCTCAATATAATTTGAAATCCCTACTAAATATGCCTTAATCATTTTTACCTCCATTAATTAAATATTTCCTTAACTCTTCCTACTATGCCATTTTCAAGCATCACCTTAATGCCATGAGGATGACTGGTAGTGTTTGTAAGAATTTTAAAAACTACCCCTTCGGTCAATTTACCCGAACGTTGATCCTGTTTCTGTACAATTCTGACTCTCGCACCTTGTTTAATATGTTCACGATTGTTTCCATTCATTTGATCAATCCTCTTTCAGTGGTAGTTTGTGATAAGAATAAAAATATTATCATTATTATTACTTTATACATCCAACATCATAATTAGTTTATTCCACAAAATTTGTCTTGTCAATGAAGTAAAGTATTCTTACTTCAAACATCATACAAGAGCCAATATTTAGAATTAATAAACCTTCCACGTTCCTTTAAGTATGTACAATCATCTATTCCAAACAAAGAACAACGCACTTAATCTTCCGAAAAATTTCAATGGTTTCGCTATTTTTGCTTTCAATATTTATATTGACACATTGTTACAGCAATAATAAAATGAAATCATAACAAAGTAATAATTATTATTAATTTTAATATGTTACCCCTTTGAAAATGCGAGAAAATGGTTGTAAAAATGTTTAGATAAAATAGTTAAAAATAGATCCAAGAAGGGTAGCTTTTGCTACCCTTTAAATTCTCTATTAGGAAAGGTACTCATTATGATCGTAAAATCTATAAAAAAATATTTTCTGATTTTTGCTGGCTCTGCATCTCTAACATTTGGGATTGTTGGTATATTTATTCCAATGCTTCCAACTACACCTTTTCTGTTACTGGCTTCCTATTGCTATGTTCGAAGCTCAAAACGACTATATGATTGGCTCATAAATCATAAATTTTTCGGTGCTTATATATACAATTACTTGACTTATCGAGCAGTTAAGCGAAGCACAAAGATTGTGGCATTATTATTTTTATGGCTTTCTCTAACAATCTCTATTTTCATTATGGCTAATCTACACATAAAACTATTGCTAATTGCGATTGGTATTGGAGTAAGTACTCATATTTTATTATTAAAAACACTTGACTTTGCACTTCTTAAAGAATCCGAACGCAAAGCCGTAATACAAGAAATTGAACTGGACCATGAATAGAACAAATATATTTCTTCATTAATAAATTAATATTTAACATCTAATACTTTTTCAAGAAACACCTTCACTATAGCAGGATCAAACTGAGTCCCAGCGTTCCTTTTCAGTTCCTCAGCGGCTTCTTCCCTGCTTAAAGGCTCTCGATAAGGCCTCTGGCTTGTCATTGCGTCATATGCATCCGCAATAGCAACAATTCTGGCTTCAAGTGGAATTTCTTCCCCTTTCAACCCATTAGGATAACCTTTGCCATCCCATCTTTCATGATGCGTGCAGATCGTTTCCGAAATGTTAATATATTCATTAGTAGTTGAGATGATTCTAAAGCCTGTTTCAGGATGTTTCTTAATTTCTTTCCACTCTTCTTCTGTCAATTTTTCTATTTTATTAAGGATACTATCATCAACAGCAATTTTGCCTATATCATGCAGTTCACCTGCAACCTTAAGGTTTTTAATCTCATCTTTGCTTAAATTATAGGCGATACCGATTTCTTCGCTGAACATACTAACACGTTTAGAATGTTCCTTTTCTCTTGGGTTTTTAACGAGTAGAGTATTCAAAATTGATTTAATTACCAGACTTCTCTTGCTTGAATTTTCCACAATTTTTTTCTGATACATATAATTTTCAGCATTATTTATTATCTGTGAAAAACTTTGACCATCGTAGTATTTTGTGTCCCAGCCTAACGAAACAGAAATTTCCAAATCCATTATTTTCTCTTTTTCAATTGCTTGTTTGATTCTGTCTGATAATATTTCAACATCTGCTTCATTTGTTTTTGGTAATAATATAATAAATTCATCTCCCCCATATCTTGCAACAATGTCATCCTGCCTGCATTCATCTGCCAACACTTTAGCTATTTTTATTATTAGTTCATCTCCTGCATTATGACTAAATGAGTCATTAATTATTTTTAATCCGTTTACATCAATCATAATTACTGACAGGGGATAATTTCTTATATAATCTAGTCTTTTTAACTCTTCTTCGAAAAATCTGCGATTATATAATCCTGTTAGATAGTCATGAAAACTGATGTATTCAATCTCTTTCTTTTTTCTATGTTTTTCTGAGTTATCTCTAAAAATCACAACTGAACCTACTACATTACCTGTTTTATCCAAAATTGGTGCCGCTGTATCTTCTATCGGCGTTTCTATGCCATCCTTTGAAATTAACAAAGTATGATTAGCAAGCTCTATTATAGATTTAGTTTCAAATGCCTTTTTTACAGGGCTTTCTGTTTTTTCTCGAGTATACTCATTGATAATATTGAACAAAGTATCAAAATCTTCACCAAAAGCTTCCTCCTGATTCCAACCTGTTATATTTTGTGTTACAGGATTTATTAACTCTATTTTACCTTCTTTGTCAGTGGTAATAACTCCGTCCCCTACAGAAATAAGTGTTGCGTAAAGTTTTTCATGATATTCTCTTGCTTTTTCTTCACTAGTTTTAAGACTAGTAATATCAGTAATTATGCCCTCTAAAGCATTTATTTTACCATCTTCAGTATAAATTATTTGTCCACGCTCAAGAACCCATCTTTTCGAACCATCTTTTGCTATTAACGGATATTCTTGCTCAAAAATAGAAGCTTGTTCCATTGCGAGTTTCCATTTTCCTCTCAGTATTTCTCTGAAATCTTCTTCTATAATACTATTAAAATCAATTACAGCATTATCAATGAATTCATCTGGTTTGTAGCCTGTTAAATTTAGACATCCGTCACTAACATATTCCATAGTCCAATATTCATCATATTTGCACCTATAAACCATTCCTTGTATGTTAGATATTGTTGTTTTATTCTTCCTTTCGCTTTCTAAGAGTAATATTTGTTCTTTTTTGTATTTTCTAACAATATTGTATAATCTCGCACTGAGCATAGTAAGAAAAATCATCAATACTAGCATTGCTATGCTATAAAAAAACCTCTGACCTGCTTTTTGTTCGGCCAACTGAACCGTTGGCGTAATGTCCTTAATAATCGAAAATAACAGGGTTCTATTTTCTGTAACATAAGGATAGGAAAACACTTCAACATTTCTTATTTCTCCGTTGGATATTCTATGCTCAAAAATAAAATGATTTCTTTGTTCTTCAGCAGCGGCAATTCTTTCTCGCTCTATTTCTTCAGGTGTCATGGCGTTGATATCTTGAATAGTCATAGACTCTAGCTTTTCTCTTGAATATCCATAAAATTTTTGAGCTGCTTCATTAGAGAACTCAATTTTTCCGGATTCAACATCGATGATAAGTATGACTGACCCATGCTCATTAAACAGCTCAAAATAATCAAAATCTGGAACCTCTGCATATGCACTAGCTGAACTAATGAATATTCCTAAAAATAATATTAATAAAAATCTGTACATTTTTATACCTCACCCTAACCTATTAATTTGCTGCCAACTATTTGATTTTTCGTACTCTCATTCTCTAAATATCTACCTCCTTGATTGTACATTACTTTTGTATTTTCAGTCAAATGCATTTTAATTAGTGACAATATTCGAGAATTTAAGTCAGACTTAAAATATCACCTAATAAGGTTTCTCTAAATAAAAACATTGTCTTTGTTCCTTAAATATGTAGTAGAAAGCACCTAAAACACCTAAAACACCTAGAATCTTCGATTTTCCTAGAAAACATACTCGGTTCGTGTTATAATTAGCCTACACGCATGCAATGTGAGATAGACATTGATTACATAATCTATAACAATATCTATAACAATAAAGAAAGGATTTTATAAAACATTATAGCTGGAGAAAAAGATTAAGTGATATACTAAGAAAACTAAACGAAATCAAATTACAAAAAGAAGTATTATTAGATTCGGAGAAGTTAATATTAATTATATTTAGTAGGAGATGATGAAATAGAAACTACAATAAAGTACACAAAATTTATAACCTCAAATAACTTGAAAGTAATAGCTGTTATAGTTATGATACTTGACCACGCATCTGTATGGCTAGTGCCTAAAGGCACTCCATTAGATATTTTCCTTCATGTTTTTGGGAGGCTTGCCGCACCAATAATGTGTTTTTTAATAGCTGAAGGATATTTTTATACATCAGATATTAAAAAATACACATCTCGCCTTTTTCTTTTAGCTGTTGTATCTCATTTCCCATATTTGATGTACTTTGATCTAAAATGGTGGCAAGCGACTAGTGTAATTTGGAGTCTGACGATGGGTTTAGTTGCATTAATTGCCTGTTTAAATACCAAACTTTCTCTCTGGATGAAACCACTTGTTGTTGCATTATGCTGCATGCTTGCTTGGACAGCTAATTGGAACTATATTGGTGTTTTGTGGATTGTTTTTTTGGGTATTTTTAGAGATAATTTTAAAAAACAAATAATTAGTTTTGCTATCATAGGGATTTTTTTGTACGCTATTCCTGGTGTAGCCGAGCATGGTTGGATAGTTCTTTCTCGTTTCGGAGTTCTTTTAGCAATTCCAATATTCGCACTATACAATGGTAAAATAGGCAAGAAATCAAATCTTATTAAATGGGGATTTTATATTATTTACCCATTGCACTTAATTGTTTTGTATATTTTAAGATTCTTGCTATTTGCTTAAATTATTATGTCAAGGGGGACAAATTGTGTTTAAATATAAGAAATGCTTCCAAATATTTTTAGTTGCTATGATGCTGATTTTCGCAATTTCTATAACAACATTTACTGTCATATATATCAGAGATACTTCTGTACCCTCTACGGACTTAACAGAACCATAT
>JAGXRU010000256.1 GCA_018335765.1 Alkaliphilus sp. | reverse complement strand
GATTGAGATATTTGACTGTATCACTACTGATGCAGCATATGATCTGGTAAAGAATAGCAGATATAAAATGATTTTTGATATAATTTCCAACAAGGCCGAAAAAAAGTGCGGGAATTATGTCCAGGAACAGTTAAAGGTGGGTATAGTAATGTTTTCCATGGATAAAGAGATTGTGGGTATGGGGGAAACAGCAAAAAACTTATTGGAGGAATTCCATAATGAATAAACTCTTTATATTAGGGATGGGTCCAGGAAACAAAGACTATGTCCTGCCGGTTACGACTTTAGCTATCAATTCCTGTGATGTGCTTGTGGGTGGGGTCAGGCATTTAAAGGAATATGAGACATTAGGTAAAACAATGATCCCTTTGGACAAGGATATCGACAGGGTAATGGAATTAATTAGGGAGAACATTAAGGACAAGAGGGTGGCATTGCTGCTTTCGGGAGATACAGGTTTTTACAGTATGCTCAAGTACTTAAGAAAGGAATTTAAGCCTGAAGAATTGGAAGTAATTCCTGGTATCAGTTCCTTTCAATATCTAGCAGCCCGGATAGGTGAAACCTGGCAGGATGCCTATGTGGGAAGCTTACATGGAAGAGTGTTGGATCTGGAACCTTTATTGAGAAAACATAGTAGGATATATTTATTAACAGATTCCAATAACTCACCACAACAAATTGCAAAAAAAATTATTGGTTACGGAGTAAAGAAGATTACCATGGTAGTTGGGGAGAATTTGTCCTATGAAAATGAGAGAATAATTGAAGCAACACCCCAAGAGATCATAGAACAACTTAATTTTGAAATGGCAGTGGTGGTGATTAAAGTTGAAGTGGAATTATAAGACCTATGGAATACCTGATGAACTGTTTTTAAGGGGTAAAGTACCGATGACAAAGGCAGAGGTCAGATCTGTAACAATTTCAAAGCTCAAGTTAAAGTCTGATTCTGTAGTGGTAGATGTGGGAGCTGGAACAGGCTCAATAGCCATTGAAGCAGCTCATATTTGCAGGGATGGAAAAGTTTTTGCTATCGAAAGAAATCAAGAGGCAGTGGAGTTAATTAAAATAAATTGTGAAGCTTTTGAGGTGAATATTACGATTCTTCATGGACAAGGGGCTGAGGAATTAAGAAAAATCCTGTCTTTTGACCGAGTGATCATAGGTGGAAGTGGAGGCGAATTGGATGAAATAATATCCATATGCTATGAAAAGCTTGCTGCTGGAGGTATATGCGTTGTAAATAGTGTTACTATAGAAACCCTTTACAAGGCGAATGAAATGTTAAGAAAAATTGGCTTTAAAAATATTGAGGTTGTTTCAATGTCTGTTGCTAGGGGAAAAAATTCAGGCAATTATACACTAATGGAAGCCTTAAACCCGGTATATATTATATCTGGCTACAAGGAATAATAAGGGGGAAATAAGTTGACTGGTAAGTTTTACGGGTTAGGTGTTGGTCCGGGGGATCCTGAATTGATAACCATGAAAGCCATAAATATAGCTAATAAGGTCGATGTGTTGATCGCACCAGAAACTGTCATTGGAAAAGGTAGCATAGCCTATGACATTATTAATAGATATGTCGAAAATAAAGAAAAGGTGAGATTTCAAACCTATCCTATGACCTATAATACTCAGGAGCTTGGTTTTAGCTGGAATAAAAACGTAAAAGAAATACTTGGAATACTACAGCAAAACAAAGACGTAGCTTTTGTAACCCTAGGTGATCCCATGATATATAGTACATATATCTATATCATGCGGCTAATAGCAGAAATGGGAGTAATGGTTGAAACCGTTCCAGGAATAACATCCTTTTGTGCATCGGCAAGCAGACTAAATATTCCGTTGGCCGAGGGAAATGAGACTATTGTCATAATCCCGGCTGCCTATGAATGTGACAACCTTGATGATATTATAAATCAGTGCGATAATATAGTAATGATGAAACCCTCAAAGAATTTTGAGAAGGTTGCTAAAAAGTTGGAAAAACACAATTTAAGCACAGTCATGATTCAGAAATGTGGTTACGACGATGAGAAAATCATCCGTGATTTAAAGAGTGTGGATGGTAAAAACATACCCTATCTATCCATGATCATAGCTAAGAAGAAGGGGGAATAACTTTTGGTATATTTTATTGGGGCAGGACCTGGGGACCCAGATTTAATAACTGTGAAGGGTTTAAAGATATTAGAACAGTCTGATGTAATCATTTACGCTGGTTCTTTGGTTAATCCTAAGTTATTAGAGAGTGCAAAGCGAGAAGCTCAAATATACAACAGTGCATTCATGAGTCTTGAAGAAGTTATGGCTGTGATGGAAGAAGCTCACAGAAAGGGTCAGCAGGTGGCTAGAGTTCACACTGGCGATCCTAGCATCTACGGTGCGATAAGAGAACAGATAGATATATTGGAACAAAAGGGAATAAAATACATGGTAATTCCTGGTGTAAGCTCCTTTGTGGCGTCAGCGGCGGTTATTAATAAGGAATTTACACTGCCGGGCATATCACAAACGGTAATTCTGACACGACTAGAAGGAAGAACGGGAGTTCCTGAAAAGGAAAGCCTTGAAAAGCTTGCTCAGCATAAAGCCTCTATGTGCATTTTTTTATCAGTTCAAATGATAGATGAGGTGGTTTCTAGATTATCTACACATTACCCATGGGAGACCCCTGTGGCTGTGATTCAGAAGGCTACTTGGGAGGATCAGAAAATAGTTTTGGGAACGCTTAAAGATATAGCTCAAAAAGTTAAACAAGAGGGGATTCATAAAACTGCCCAAATTCTTGTGGGAGATTTTCTAGGAAATGAATATGAGCTTTCTAAACTATATGACAGTTCTTTCAGCCATGAATATAGGGAGGCAAAAAATGAGAGATAGGGCAATCGTTACTCTCACCAAGGGCGGAGTGCAGCTTGGGCGGAAACTGCAGAAATTATTAGATAACACAAATTTGTATGTCCCTGACAAATTCTATGAAGAGTGTGATAATGATAATGTATACCCCTATTATGAAAGTGTAAAAGAGCTTACTGGTCGGCTTTTTTTGCAGTATAGGGCTTTGATTTTTATCATGGCAACGGGTATTGTTGTTAGGAGCATAGCTCCACTTATTATAGATAAACAAACTGATCCAGCTATAGTGGTAATGGATGAATTGGGAATAAATGCAATAAGCTTA
>JAGXRU010000255.1 GCA_018335765.1 Alkaliphilus sp. | reverse complement strand
CGGCAATTTGTATAATTAGCAACTCTTTTTGCTAAGGCTACCACCGGAGCATTAAATGATGAAGGATGTTGGCCAGTTTCAGCTGCTAGCTCTGATGCTGTAGTTTGTCCTCCACTATTGTAGAAATGTAACATTAATTCTCTATCTTTTCCTTTGAATACATCCTTATCAGTAAGCATAGCTAGCCATTGTTCTTTAGTTATCCCTATATCTTCATTATATGTAATTTCATCATCAACAAAATTAGGATCAAAACCCTCATCTTCTTGATCAGCTTCTAATTCTGAAACATCCCAAAATTTCATATCTAGGGCTCTAAAATTTCGGAACTGACACTTTTCATCACGGAATTTTTTGATACTCCGAGCATTTTGAATATAGCTTGTAAGCTCTTTAGGCTTAGTAAGAGTAACCCCTTCACCCTCTAGCAAAACAGCAGCTTCAACCATAGCATTGTTGATGACTGGGAAAACATTAGGCTTTAGACAGTGTAGAATAATAGAAGCTGCTGCAGTCTGCATTCCTTTTATACTTGTCTTCAAGGCTTCTTCTGCACTATCTAATATTTTATCCTCATCATCAATCTTACTTATTTCAATGCATAGTGATAAAAACTTCTGTGCATTTTCTTTATCGGATCTAAAGGAATAGAAACCTGTCCCAAACATTCCAACCGACCATTGCCCTACAGTATTCTGATACTCATGTTTCTTTGCCTTCTCAACAACTCTATTAAATACTGCAGTTAAATGTTCTTTTTCTTCTATTGGCAAATTGCTCTTCTTAATCTTTTCTAGCCTAAATTTTTCGCCGCCTTTCCATGTACCAACAGCCATAAAATACAATAATTCTAAATCAGGTACATCTAATCTTTCTATGGGCGTATTTGCTAGAGAGTTAACTGTTTCTCTTATAAGTTCATATGAGCCATCATGCTCATCAGCCACTACATCTGACATTGATTTGATATCTGGTAGCAACCTATTTTCTTTAAACTCTATGAACAACTTTAAGGCACTTCTCAATGTCTGTGTTCCTGTATATTTGTTGCCGTCAATAGGGATTTTATGTTTTGTTGGAATGTTGTTAGCATTGTCTTTGGTGGAGTATGTAAGGTCAGTAAACAAGAATGCACATTGATCATTTTCATATATTTCATCCAAATCACCATAATATTTTTCTATTCTTAGACAATTAGCAGTCCTAGCTTTGCATGTTCCATCGTCTAATTTTTTAATAGTCTTAAGCCACTTGCTAAATCCTTCTCTGTTCATGGTATCCCCCCTTAAAGCTCTATATCTATTAGATGTTTAGTAAATCTTCTCTCCCATATGCATAAATGGTTCCCGACTTCAGATTTAACTCTAAGTCAAGCTTAAGTGATTTTAATAGAAACAATGTTGTATGCTCTTTATTATCCAAATGGCTATCTCGATTAATTAGCTCTGATAAGTTAGGTATCTTATATGAAAGCTCTACAAAAAGCCTCACTGTAACAAAATTATCTAATCTTACACCACTTAACATAAATTCAAAAGCGTGAATAATTTCATGTAATAAGGTTAAGTCGTTATTGTATTCAGGACGAATCTCTATTAAGTATTCATATTTTTTAGCCACGCCAGCGCAGTCAAGCTCAGGATTTAACTTGATTCTGTTTGAGCATAATAGGTAATATTAAACACTAAATCTCCAAGCCATTTTTTGAAGGATGGGTTATCGTTATATTGCTTAAATAACTCCATATTGTCAGCCATAATATCGATAATGGCCCTATTCAAAGCCTCTTCGCTTTCAAGCTTAGCATTTCGTTTGTCAGAATTTTTCATGGCATTCTTATAAGCCTTATCTTTTAAGACAATATCTGGAATTGAAACCATATGATTTTTAACACGATCCTCATCTTTCCAAGGTATATCACCAAACAAATCATGGAATGATGAAAGTATATTGCTTAATAGATCCAGTTCAGGCGTGGCTTTCCCACCGCCTCCTGAAGTGGGCACAGGTGGAATTTCTGCATCCTTATCTTCTAATACAATATCTATAGTATGGAAATTTATGTACTGTTGTTACTATTATCTTCTTACCTTGTTCTAATAGTTTTCTAAGGTCCCCTAATCTTTCTGCATGACCTACATTAGAAGCTACCTGCATAAATTGCTTAATGGTATTCTTTATCTGTTTATCTAAGTTAACCCTATCGGTAACAATAATGCAGGAAAAGCATTTTTCTCAACAGCATAGTTACATGTTGTATCAAAGAGAATTTTTGCATTATCTCGCAGAGCTGAACTTCTATAAGAAAAATCAAGCCCTCCAAAATTGTAGTGAAGTATCCGCTGTTGATTTTTGAAAAATTCTGCATTCTCTGCCAAAGCAAGGATGTGATATTTTTCTTTGTTACCTACCAGAAAGATAGCCAAGTTGTTTTTTGACATATTAACAACTTGAGCTTCTGTATCTATATAGATATTCCCATCATAAAAAGTAAAGGCGTTCTGATAATCTTCCAGATATGGAACGATCACATAGATCACCTCGTTTTTTCCTTTTGAATAATCAGCTATAGTTTTATCATATTTCAAGCTAAATGAGTAATCACTCAGATACTCCTCTAATTCTTGTGAGTATGCTTTGTAGTTTGGAAATTTATATGCTCTCAGCATGAATTTACGGTCATGATCTGCAAAATCTTGGTGTAAGCTTTCGTGGTACACTACAGAAGCTAATGCCTCATGAGAAACTTGATTACTATTAAGTGCCCGGCTGACAGTAATCTGGTTATTATATAAAGTATATTTGCCGTTGATTGCCGTCCAGTGTTCATCAGACCAGAGGATGTTGGGACGTGGCAAAGTTTTTGACGTATAGTATTTTGAACGTACTTCATCCAGTATTTTATCTAAGTCGTGCATAATGTTTACTCTTGTTAATCATTGTTTTCAATTGCCCAAAACTTTCTTTCGGTTCCAAATGAGCCTTTATCTCTTGGGACGAAACCCAATGTCTCACAGTATTTTGCATACTCCTGATTAAAGATTGGATTGCTTAAAGGTTTTCCTCCCAGAATTTTTGATATTGCTGGGTTGGTTTCCTTCCCATCTTT
>JAGXRU010000254.1 GCA_018335765.1 Alkaliphilus sp. | reverse complement strand
TGTGAACACGAGTTTTGTCAAGTATAAAAGGAATATTCATAATATGTGCAAATCTCTCTATAACTATTTCCGGTTTTAGATTCCCTTTGCTTCCTGTGGCAACATTCATTTTGATTATAATTTCTCTAGCTTTAACATCTACTATTTCCATGCTTTTAATTAACGGTCTTATGTTTATTTCTTGACTAATTTTATTTTTCCTCTTGTAATTTACTTTGCTCATAAAAATATTTTCTTGATGCAAAAACAATTCCACAGCATTAGTTATATCCGTTTCACTTAAACCATCTTCAAGTTCACATTTTACAATATAATCCGAATAGTCAATAACAGCCATAAGAGACTTTGATTTTTCATCAACATAAATACATTTCAATAATTTCAAACCATTTGGAAGTTGTTTATTCATTTCTTCTTTAAACATTTCTATATCTATTTGATCCGTAATTTCAATATCCATATATTCACCTTCACTGCTTACCCCTATTGATAAAGCTGTTGCAAAAGCTATTTTAGGATGCGGGTTGAAGCCTTGGCTAAATGCTAAAGGGACATTCGATCTTCTTAAGGACCTTTCCATCATTCTTATTAAGTCCAAATGAGAGATAAATTTAATTAAATCTATTTTGCAGAATCTGGTTCTAATCTTATACATTAACATATCCCTCCTAATGAGCCTTCGTTAATCCCACAGCCTGTACAGTTTTTTCTGCAATCATGGGTTAATATACCTTCCTTTGCCTTCTCATTTTCATTTATCAAGTATTTTTTAGATATTCCTATATCAATATGATCCCATGGAAGGTTTTCTTCATAACTTCGCTTTCTTGCACCATAAAAACCAGGATCTATACCAACCTCTTCGAAAGCCTCCATCCATTTTTCATAATTGAAGTAATCACCCCAACCATCAAATTTACATCCTTTTTCCCAAGCTTTTATCAACACTTCCCCTAATCTTCTATCTCCTCTTGCAAAAGCTCCTTCTAAAATGCTGGTTTTTGCATCATGATAATTGTATTTTATGTTTTTATGGTATAACAACTTTTTTAGATATCTTTGTTTTTCAATTATTTCTTCCAAACTATTCTGTTCGAACCACTGGAAGGGTGTAAAAGGTTTCGGAACAAAGGAAGAAGCACTTATGGTAACATTCAACCCTTTAGTCCGTTGCTCCTTTGGTGTGCGATAATAAGCATCTATGACTTTTAGTGCTAGATCAGCTATTCCATCCAAATCTTCAGCAGTCTCCGTGGGTAGTCCAATCATAAAATAGAGTTTTATATTACTCCAGCCTAGAGCAAATGCGTCCGTCACAGCACTAATTAAATTTTCTTCAGTAATACCTTTATTTATGACATCCCTTAACCTCTGTGTCCCAGCTTCCGGTGCAAAGGTTAATCCGGTTTTTCGAACTTTTTGTATTTCTTCTATAAGTTTTAGATTAAAGGTATCAAGTCGCAACGACGGCAACGATAATCCTATCTTCTCATGCCCATACTGTTTAATGAAATGATTGACCAAAGATTCCAAATTCGAATAATCACTGGTGCTTAGAGAGGCTAAAGATAACTCTTCATAACCTGTTGATCTTATCAAATCATGGGCTAACTGCTTCACATGATCTACTGTACGTTCTCTCATTGGTCTATAAATCATACCCGCCTGACAAAATCTGCATCCTCTGGTACAACCTCTAAATATTTCGACCATGGCACGGTCATGCACAATTTCTATGAAAGGTACTATTACTTTATTGGGATAAAAAACTTTATCAAGATACTTTATTATTCTTTTTGATATTATTTTAGGAGCAGATTCAGTTACGGTATAAAAACACTTAATTGTATTATCACTATTGTACTCAGTTTTATAAAAAGCAGGAATATATATTCCTTGAATAGAAGCGATGTTGCTTAAAAAATCCTGTTTTGATTTTCCTTGAGTTTTCCATAGCTTATACTTTTCCACCAATTCTAAGATTACCTCTTCAGCTTCACCTAGCACAAAGATATCTATAATGTCCGCTAGTGGCTCAGGATTATAACTACACGGACCTCCTGCAATTATGATAGGATCATTTTCATTTCTTTCACTACTCTTACAAGGAATCTTACCTAAATCAAGTATGTTTATTATATTTGTATAGCTCAGTTCATACTGTAGTGTGAAACCAATAAAATCCATATCTTTAATAGGACTATGAGATTCAAGTGTAAAAATTGGAATGTCTTTTTTTCTGAGCAAATCTTCCATATCCATCCATGGAGCAAAGATTCGTTCACAAAAAATTCCATCTTCTTCGTTAAGTAAATTATATAATATATGCATTCCTAAATGAGACATTCCTATTTCGTAAACATCTGGAAAAGCAAATCCAAATCTCACTTTGCATTCTTCTATATTTTTTATTCTAGAGTGAATTTCATTTCCTATGTATCTTGCTGGTTTTTCAACCGCATAAAGCAGTTCTTCTATTTGTAATCTATTCATTGTATGCCTCCCATTAGTATCTATATACTGTTTTAGTATTTGTTTTTAGTTTTATGAAAATACCATATTTTTCTTTAGTCAAAGCATTAATATTGTATCATTTTACTTATTCGATAACAACTTTTCAAGAGAAGCGTTCATGCCATATTTAATCATAGCATCTAATATTTCACTTTCTGTAATTACACCTATTATTTTGCAATTTTGATCCATAACTGTAACAACATGATATTTTCTAGGTATAAACTGATTCATTACGTCTTTTAATGAGGTGCTTTTAATTGCTACCAGATATTTTGTATTTAAAATTCCCTGAGCTAGCAAATACTGTTTTTTTTGTGTTATCTCCTTCATAAAAATAAAAACTGCCATTTGATGTTCTCTATGGGCTGCAATAAACAAAAAAACAGAAAGGATAGGAATAAAGATATTAAGAATATCAAATTGTATAATAAAACATCCTCCTAAAAATAATAATACACTGATCACTTTTGAAATCCTGACAACTATTTTTGTGGATCTCTTTACTCCTATTAAAAAAGATAGATATGCACGAATTATTCTACCGCCGTCAAGGGGTATGATTGGAATCAAATTAAAAATACCAATAATCAAATTGGTATAAATAAAAAGGTTTAATAACTCATGGGGTTTTTGTATAAAGTAATCTATTTGATAGGCTAGTATTACGAGAATAAAATTAAAAACAGGGCCAGCTAATGCAATCAACATTTCGTGTCGAGGGTCTAATACAATAGTTTCTTCAATCCTTGCTACCCCACCGAAGGGAAATATTTCTATATTTTCAATTTTATAGTTCAAAAGTCTAGCGATAACTGTATGGGCTCCTTCATGCAGTAGTACAACCAAAAATGACAAAAGTACATTTTCTAAATAACCTGTAAAAAAAATAATCGTAAATAGTATGCACAACAGAAAATTAATCTTAATATCTATTCCCCATATTCGCAATAATCGCATCGTTTATCACCTATGCCTAAAGAATTCTTTTGTCAAACCTTATATACCCTACTGGGTCTACCACCTCACCCTGCTTCCACAGTTCAAAATACAAGAAAGAATCCTCGCCTTTTGTTTTTTTATGCATTTCACCTATTGTTTGTCCCTGTTGAACTTTTTGTCCTTTCAGAACAGTGATTGCTGTAAAATTGCCATAAATGGAGATTAGCTCGTTAGCATGCTTTACCTTTATATATTTTCCTAAAGCACTTCCTTCTCCCACTTCAATTATTTCACCATCTGCAATACTTTTAACTGTTTCATTATCAAGAATTAGAATATCTATTCCTCTTCGAAATGTATTTTGATTCAAAATAGGATCATAACTCTCACCAAAATTGGATACTATTTCCCCGTATACAGGGGCAATCAAATTCATTTCTAAGATGTTATTTTCATTTGTTTGAAAAACACTAACTACTCTATCAGGTATCTTAGGGATTTCTTGTGCGTATTTTATTATTGTACTAAATGAGTTCCTAATATCAAATTCTTGGTTAATAGATGTCTCTATTAGTTCCTCAGCTCTATTCGTAAATGGTGTATTAATATTTTTTATCATAATAACTAACAATACTAGCACTACACAAAAAACAAGTTGTTTTAAAAGCTTGTTGTGAAAATTTCTGCTCGTTTTAAATGCACTTGTACCAAATGGGATTCTGTATGGATTTAGAGTCGAACGTGGTCCCGGAGCCATTAATCTATTAAAATTAATTTTTCTTATTGATTTGTGCATAAATATCCTCCTCCAATTTGTTTAATATAATATATTGGTAAGGATAGGCATTTATTACTGACTCCTAATAAATCCATGGTGGTTTCATCAATAATTTTTCTTCTGGATCTTAAAGTTTCTCTCAGAAGATTTTCGACCTTGTCGATCTCATGGTTAAAATCTGGGTATTTACTCCAGATATTAACCAATATTTCTCAACAACCTGTTAATCAGCTAATTTAAATTGATTATCTACAATAGTTAATTTTCCTTCCATGCCAGAAGACAAATATATCTTATAATCATCTGTAATGATAATACATTCCACATTATCCAAACTCTCAATTAGCTTCAATCCATCATTAGTCCCTTTAACGAACACCGCTGTCGAAAGTGCATCCGCATCTATTGAGCCTTTAGCTATTATTGTTGTACTAATAATTCCATTATCAACAGGATATCCAGTTTTTGTATCAAAAATGTGATGATATTTTCTTCCATCTGAAATGAAGTATCTTTCATAATTACCTGAGGTTACCACAGACTTATCAGACACTTGGACAATACCCATATGAGTTCCTGTCGGTTTAAGAGGATTTTGAATTCCAACTCTCCACTCTGAACCATCAGCCTTTTTCCCAAGCGTTAAAACATTGCCCCCAAGATTAATAATAGCTCGTTTTATGCCACTGTCCTTAAGTATACTATAAACTTCGTCGCCGGCATATCCCTTGGCTATTCCACCTAGATCTACCTGCATGCCTTTCATATCCAGTATAAATTCATTTTCAGCTGTTGGCTTTAACATTTTATAATCGACATATTTTAATGCATTCTGAATTTCCATACTGTCAGGAATTTTCTGTTCTTCTGTACCAATTCCCCAAAGTTTTACAAGCTTTCCAACCGTAGGATCAAATGCTCCCTCAGAAATCCTTGCATATTTTATCGCCTTATTAAGTACATGTGCTGTATCAGGATTAACCTTTACCGAGTTTTTAC
>JAGXRU010000253.1 GCA_018335765.1 Alkaliphilus sp. | reverse complement strand
GGTATAGAACATATATGAAAGGGTTGTTGGAAATGGATAATAATGAACGTCTAGCTGAGGGAAAAAAAGTTACTTGGGTAGGCATTATAGTGAATATACTTCTTACTATTACAAAGGCTATTATTGGTTTCATAGCTGGAAGTACAGCTATGGTGGCTGATTCAGCACATTCAGCTTCTGATATTATTTCTTCAGTGATTGTACTACAGGGTATAAAGGTGTCACATCTACCCCCGGATGATGAACACCATTATGGTCACGGAAAAGCTGAATCCATCGTCGCCAAAATTATTGCAATTCTTCTTGTTGTGACTGCATTTGGTATTGGCTGGTCTGCTTTTAAGTCACTAATAAATCCAGACCTGCAACCACCTAGAATCATTGCAATTTATGCTGCAATACTATCTATAATTGTAAAAGAATGGATGTATCGTTATACTGCAAAAGTTGGCAAGAAAATAAACAGCGAGGCTATTATTGCAGATGCCTTGGATCATCGCACTGATGTGTTTTCATCAATTGCTGCTCTTATAGGAATTGGTGGGGCGGTGATAGGCTTTCCTATTCTTGATCCTTTGGCTGGTATTGCTGTTTCGATAATAATACTAAAGACTGGTTTTTCGATATATTGGGAAGCTGTTACTGCACTTATGGATACAGCTCCATCAAAGAAGGTAATACAAGAAGTTGAAAATATTTCATTAAATATTGAAGGAATAAAAAGTGTGCATGAAATAAAAGCTAGAAAGCATGGAGGTCAAATATTGGTTGATATGAAAATCTGTGTAGATAAAGACTTAACTGTTGAAAAGGGTCATCATTTAGCTTCAAAAGCTAAACACGCCTTAATTTCAGCCAACAAAAATATAAAAGATGTATTGATCCATGTAAATCCCTGTAAGGATAATAATGATAATATGAAAAACTAATTATGAAATAGATGCATGTATTTATGCAAATCTCACGAATGAATTATCTAATTTTTGATAATACGCATGCTCATCATTTAATATTTTTTATTATGACTATACTACTTTTTAATCTAACACTTATTATGATAGTATTATTTATGATGAAAAATTGGAGTGATCTCTTATGGATTTTAGACAATTGGAAACCTTCGTAGCAATTTCCAAATTTAAAAGTTTTTCCAAGGCTGCTGATTATCTTTATCTTACTCAACCTACCATTAGCAGTCATTTGCAAAATCTTGAAAACGAACTGAATACTATTCTTGTTAATCGCTCGAACAAAAATATCACCTTGACCAAGGCTGGAGAAATTTTTCATCTTCATGCCTTAGAAATTATTAATAAACGTGAAATAGCCTTATTCTCTCTAGACTCATTTAAAGGAAAAATAGAAGGCACTTTAGAAATAGCATGCAGTACTATACCTGAGCAATATATTTTACCTGACTTAATCAGTTCTTTTAATAAATCTCATCCAGATGTCCGTTTTCGCCTTTTTCATTATGATTCCCAACAAGTAATAGACGGAATCCTAAATAGCGAGATAGATTTTGGTTTTGTAGGTGCTAAAGATGAAGTAAGACAACTCAACTATATAGATATAATGGAGGACAGCCTTGTTTTTATTGCTCCTTGTACAGATTACTATTTATCTATGAAATATATAACATTGGAAGAAGTTATAAAAGAAAAAATAATATTGCGTGAAAAAGGTTCAGGTACAAGAAAAATCTTTGAAAAATTATTAGAAAGCACCCTGATAAACATAGATAAATTAAATGTGGTTGCGTGTTTAGAAAATACCGAGGCAATTAAACAATGCGTAAGAAAGGGATTGGGAATAACCTTGATATCAGAAATGGCTGTCGAGGATGAAGTTCGATTTAATTTAGTTAAAAAGTTAAAATTGGAGAATAAAGAAATCCTAAGAAATTTTTATTTTGTATATCACAAATCCAAAACATTATCCCCTCTTGCTGAAACCTTTAAAAACTATATGCTCAATAATAAAAAATTGAGTAGGTAGGTAGATAATTATTTTATCTACCTACCTACTCACACAACAGTCGCCACTACCAGTTTATATTTCTATTTCATTTATTAATTAAATGTGATATGCTCAACAGTCATATTTAACAATGCATCTTCAATTAATTTTTCTGATTCAAGTTTGCTTTCAGATTCTCTAATCCTATCTACCCTAGGCTTAGTTAATGGTCTTTTTGGTAAAAAGACAGTACAGCAATCTTCAAACGGTAAAATCGAAGTATCAAAGGTATCGATTTTTTTCGCCAGTTCGATTATATCCACCTTATCCAGTGCTATTAAGGGTCTAAATGTGAGCAATTCCACAGCATCATGAGTAACAGTCAAGCCTTCCATAGTTTGACTGGCTACCTGTCCAATGTTCTCACCAGTGATTAATGCACTACAATCTCTATTTTTGGCGATTTTTTCAGCTATTTTCATCATAAATCTTCTTGATAATATTGTCATCTCCCCTTCCGGACATTTTTCATTTATTTCTTTTTGTATGGGAAGTAGATTGATAGAGTGCAGACGAATATTTCCACAATACTTAGCCAAGATCCTCGCCAACTCGACTACCTTTTCCTTTGCTCTTTCACTTGTAAAAGGGTAGCTATGGTAGTGAACAGCTTCTATTTCAACTCCACGTTTAGCCATCATCCATCCTGCCACTGGGCTGTCAATACCCCCTGACAATAACAGCAGGGCTTTACCATTGGTTCCTAAAGGAAGACCTCCATATCCCGAAATTTTGTCAGAATAAATATAGCATTTTTCTCTGATGTCTACATACAATTTAAAGTCAGGATTATGTACATCAACAGTTAATTCTTCTAAATTTCTTAGAATGTACCCACCAACCTTACTGGAGATTTCAGGAGATGTCAAATTAAAGCTTTTATCACCTCTTCTGGTTTCTATTTTGAAGGTTTTAAATTTTCTTTGTTCCATTTTTTCTGTGATATGTTCTAGTGCAACTTGATAGATTTTTTCCATATCTACTTCAAATGAATAGGCAATACTAACAGAAACAATACCGAAAACCTTAATAACCTTTTCAACAAATTCTTTTTCTTCAAAGCCATCCATACTTGCAAACAACAATCCATTTGATTTCCAAATATTAGTCTTTCCTATTTCTCTTAGATTTGAACCGATATGCTTCATTAGCTTGTTTTCAAAATAAGATTTATTTAGACCCTTTAAAGCAACTTCACCATATCTAATAATCAAAACCTTGTCCATCAAATCACCTCTTTCTTATCTTCCTTAGTTCGCTAACATGTTTTTTTAGTCTATCTATAGTAAAATTCATTTCTTCAATTGTATTATTATGAGAAAAGCTGAATCTGATGGCACTTTCAATTTCTGAATCCTTCATACCCATGGCCTTTAGAACATG
Source organism: Alkaliphilus sp. (assembly GCA_018335765.1). Lineage (GTDB taxonomy): Bacteria > Bacillota > Clostridia > Peptostreptococcales > Thermotaleaceae > JAGXRU01. Next base: position 1,139 of record JAGXRU010000253.1, on the reverse strand, counting down.
ACTTTTTGCTTCTTTTTTAGAGGAACATGCAGAACCTGTGGAAACAAAAATATTATCCTGTTCTAATGAATGAAGAAGAACCTCTCCCATAACACCCATAAAGCTAATATTTGTGATATGGGGTGAACTGCCCTCTCCCTCTGATCCATTAATTTTTATATCTCCTATTTCACTCTTTAACATTTTAACAAACGATTCTTTCAAAGTCCTCATTTTTAATATCCGATTATCTATATCATTTGTTATTTCTTCAGCCGCAACACCAAACCCTAAAATTCCAGGAACATTTTCTGTTCCTGATCTTAATCCAGTCTCTTGATTTCCTCCAAAAACCAATGGTTGAATCCTCTGGCCTTTTTTTATGTATAAAGCCCCAATGCCCTTTGGTCCATGAATTTTGTGCCCGCTAAGGCTTATGAAATCTGCCATTATTCTTGATGACCTTAAATGCACTTTCCCAAATGATTGTACAGCATCTACATGAAAAATCGGTTTAGAAGCTCTGTCCCTTATGAAATCTCCAATATCCTCTACCGGTTGTATTGTTCCCACTTCATTGTTTACATGCATAATAGTAATCATAATTGTTTCTTCTGTAACGCTATTTTTTAATTGTTCCATATTAATTCTACCGTACTGGTCTACATCCAAATATAACACCTTAAATCCCTTTTGTTCAAGATATTTATATATGTTCAAAACAGAAAGATGTTCAATTTTAGTTGTTATAATTGATTTTCCCTTCCGTTTTAAAGCCTCAATCACACCTAATATCGATAAATTATTAGCTTCTGTTCCTCCTGAAGTAAAAATAATTTCCTGTTCTTTTGCCCCTAAAGCTTTTGAAACTTGTTTTCTAGAAAGTCTTATGAGTTTTTCAGTTTCCAGCCCCATACGATGTAAGGAAGAAGGATTTCCATAATACTCTGTAAGTGCTTTCATCATAATTTCTACTACTTTTTGACTTGGTTTAGTTGTAGCACTATTGTCAAAATAAACCACCATATATAATCTCTCCATTATTTTACAGATTTTGCTTTGTCCTTTTATATCTTACACGAATGATGAGCCTTTATAAAAGAAGTTTCTGCTTTAAGATAAAAAGAGCGTCTTCGACGCTTTCGCTAGGAAACCCTAGG
>JAGXRU010000252.1 GCA_018335765.1 Alkaliphilus sp. | reverse complement strand
AGTAACGCCAAGCTTCGAAATAAGTGCAACTAGAGTTCAGGTGGAGTAAAAACTCCATCTGAGCTAAGTTTTCTTTATCTTCGTTGTATCTCCATACATTTCCAGTATCTCACCATAATAAAACTTATGAGAAGTTTTTCCGGATATATGCTTTTGATAATGTTGTTCTATTATAGTTTTATTTAAATCTTCATAATTCATATCATTAGTAAATATCACCTTGCACTCTATATTTAGAAATGCTTCCTCTATTATCTTAGTCTCTACTGTTTTTGCATTCACAGGTGTCAGCTTTGTTTCCTTCCATTTATCAACATTGAAACCTGACTTTGTACCACAAAGGCTCAATTCTTTATGATATTCCTTCCCCAAAAAGTTAATTGTAAAGGTATTGCTTTCCTCCATCAGTTTATAGGTATATCTCGAATTCCTAACCATGGCGACGAATACAGGCTTGTTCCAAGCAAACATCATTGCCCCCCAAGCTATGGTCATAGGATTAGGCTTTCCATCCTTCCCTTGACCCACCAACAATACACGGCCTTCTTTTAATATTTGAATCATCTCTGAAGCATAATTAGGAAAGTTAATCTTAGTTTTTCCCATTTTGCACCACTCCCTCAAAATATTCGTCCAAAAATAATAATCTAAAGCCCCTCAATTGCGAGCACTCTATCACGAGTCAGCATTAGTCATTCATTAGAAATGCACATGAACCAACCAGAATTTTATTCCCTTATTACTCCATCCCAAATCCCAAGGCACACGATATCTATCTGTATTGTGTGAGTTTACCAGAGAATAGCCTTTAGAGTCTGCTCCAGTAATAACCGATATATGTGTAATCTTACCCTTTTTCTCATATGCCACAAAATCTCCGGGTAACAATTTATAGGATGCCTTATAGACCTTATTGTAATCTCCATATGCCACCAAGGAAGCTCTTCCGCTATTTATCATGTAATTCTTAAAGGCTTGTGCATTTACCCATGCACTACTTCCTCCCTTGTCGTAGTTCCATATTGAATTTTTTTTAAACCGTCCTCCCTCATAGAGAATTTGAGATGCATAATTTGCACAATCTCCTCCCTTGGGATTATAATTTATATATTTTTTGTTGTAGCCACGATTAACTTCCCCTGCAGCTCCAGAAAACTCATCTGCGTATTTCAATGCATTTAATCTTCTATCTCCAATATTGGATAAATCTCTAAATTCTTGGGACAGAATAAATTCTTTGATGGACTCCGTTTTTATATCATCCAGATGCAAAGAATCAGCAAATGGATCTGTATACCACTCCCTTAAAATTACCCAGCCTTCCTCTCTTTTTTCTATTTCAATAGAGTGGTGTGTTCCTATTCTAAAACTGTTGATGACTTCTTCATTCTCATAAATATAATCATATTTAGTTGAAATTGTGAGATTTAAAGAATAACCTTCCTCCTTAACGCTTGATCTCCTGATCATGACATTTGGCTGTATTCCAACAAATTTTACCCCCTGTTTTTTGGACCACTTCTGCAGATATTTCATTTTCCTCAATTCGTGCTCAAATGCCCATTGGCTAGCTCTGATGTTTAGATCATACAAATTTTTGAGCGTCTCCACATCCTCTGTCAATATTGATTGACTTCGCCTTTGAACTATATAATTAATTTCCTCTGATAATTCTTCTTCAATAAAAAATGCCATCATGACTGGTCTAATATAAGGTAACCCTACAGCACATAATAATATTAGTATGACTAATAACATAATCAACATACAGGTTTTTATTGCATATTTAAGTGACACCAGAATAACCCTCCCTCAAATCCATATATAAAATTAATATGTATGAGGACAGCTATCTAGGATAAAAAATATAAATAAAACATCAATCTTTTCTTTTAGAATTTTAAATTGAAGCCTGGCCCATTTCCAAACAACAGAGCCGCCATTGCCATTAGCCTTAAAGCTTCCCAATAAGTTATTTCCCTAATTTCAAAAATTCTTGTTATAGTTATATTCCATAGCCATCTGAACAGGGTACTTAATAGAAGAAGCATTGCAGTCCATATTAAAAGGCCATTTGCTATACTTATTAGTGCGTATCCTAAACTGATCATTATTGTTTCCTCCTTTGTAGTTTATTTTAACATTTATTTTTTATCAGAAAAACAGGTTCCATCATCATTTGACTTATTCCAAGCATTACGATTTGAATTATTGTATGTATATTGTTGCTTGAAATTCAACAATTGTCAACCACTATCGTCAAAATTTTTTATCTAACTAAAATCAGATGCACTCATCAGATGCACCTTTTCTATTTCATTCATAAATATTTTTAGCATAAATATTTTAAGGACCCTGCTTGATGTTCAAGTAGAGTCCTGTGTTTTTCAACAACTTTTTACTGGCGTTTTCCAGACTTTTTCTTACCGGGACAGCTGCTGCCACAGCTGCATTTATTTTTTCTGATATCATCCCAAGCTTTTTTAGAGACAAATATTAAAATACCCCCAAAAATTAAGCCAGCTATTATGTTCACAAGCATTACGCTTCAACTCCTATTTTGTGCCGTTCTGACTCCGCTTTCCTAATAACAGTGGTTATATAAATTGCCATAGCCACAGCTATTACTATAGCTGGTACAAAACCCACTGCAGGTGTTTTATATGCGATCAATGTTCCAACTTGAGTTACAATCATGGCTAAAATGTATCCAACCCCAAACTGAAATGCAAGACCCCTGAATAACCATTTCTTCGAACCCATTTCAGAATTCATGGCACCAATTGCCGCAAAGCAAGGTGGAGTAAATAAATTAAATACAAGATAAGCAAAGGCTGTCACTGGCGTAAAAAATTGTGCTAAAGCCCCTCCCGGCAGGTGCAATGATTCTTCTGAAGTTGCAACTAAAATCACTGCAAACGTAGCAACAACATTTTCCTTGGCAATAAAACCTGTCAATGCGGCGGCTGAAAGTTGCCACCCAACGAATCCTAATGGAATCAAAATCGGGGCAATCACAGAACCAATTGAAGCAAGTATGCTTAAACTCTGATCTTCAACGGGGCTAAGAGTCCAACTGTATGCCTGAGCGAACCATACTAATGTATTGCACACAAGAATAATAGTTGTTGCTTTGTATATAAAGGATTTTGCTTTGTCAATCATTTGAAGAAAAGCATATTTCAAGCTTGGTATTTTATACTCAGGAAGCTCAATTATGAATTGGGATGTATTCTCCCACACAAAAATTTTCTTTAATAAAAGTCCTCCAATTACAATCATTGTGATTGCAATAACATACATACTTGGTCCTACCCAATTTTTTTCAGGGAAAAATACAGCTGCAAAAAGAGCTATGATCGGCAATTTAGCACCACATGGTACAAAAGGAGTAAGAATTGTAGTCATTCTCCTTTCGTTAACATCTTCTATTGTTCTAGTCGCCATAACGCCTGGAATAGCACAACCTGAACCTACGATCATGGGTATAATAGATTTTCCGGACAGACCAATTTTTTTAAAAAACCGATCCATAACAACTGCTACCCTAGCCATATATCCACAGTCTTCAAGAAGAGATAAACAGAAAAACAGCACCATAATCAAGGGTAAAAATCCTACAACAGCTCCAACACCTCCAATAGCACCATCTACTATGAGAGCCTGCAACAGAGGATTGACTCCCATTCCCTCCAAGAAACCATTTGCTACACTCGGCACGATTTCCCCAAATACTACATCATTAAAGTATCCTGATAGATATCCGCCTAATCCTTCAATGGAAAATGAAAAAACTGCCCACATGATTGCAAAAAATATCGGTAAACCTAACCATTTATGTGCTACTACCCTATCTACCTTGTCAGAAAAAGTAATCTTGCTTGAATCTCTTTTCTTAACTTGACACTTCTCAACAATTCCGTCTACAAACCTTTGTCTTGCCCTGTCAGAATCCTCAGAATCCTTGCCCGCAAAATCAGGTGCAATTTGCGGTTTCTTTTCCTTACCCAATTTAACAGCTTCACTAATCAAATTTATTAATCCATCTTCTGAGGTGGCAGTAGTAGCAACCACCTTGCAATTTAGTGCTTTGCTTAAAGCGTTTTTATCTACAACATCTCCTCTTTTAGATAAAATATCACTTTTATTTAACGCAATAATAATCGGAATTCCTAACTCCAAAAGCTGAGTTGTAAAGAAAAGACTTCTACTCACGTTAGCGCCATCTACAATATTAATAATTACGTCAGGCTCTTCCCCTAAGATGAAATCCCTCGTAATTGCTTCCTCACCGGTATATGGAGAAAAGGAATATGTACCCGGGAGATCAACGACTCTAACATTAATTCCCTTTGGGTTATACTTTTTCTTAAGATCCGCTTCTTTCTTCTCTACGGTGACACCCGGCCAGTTTCCTGCAACCTCAGCTTTCCCTGTAATCGCATTAAATAGTGTGGTTTTCCCTGAATTAGGATTGCCAGTTAATGCTATCTTCATAGTACATCCCCCTTCACTCATCTGGTTCTATATTGATAACCATTATCAATCATAAAGCAAATATAATATGCTACATTACATAGCATATTAATAGTAAAAATCAAAATAAATTTCATGGATTATGCTTCCATCACTATAGCTTTAGCCATATTTTCATCCAATGCATATCTGCTGTCTTTTATATTAACAATATAATTTCCTGCAAGTATAGAAATGAGAGTAATCTCTTCTCCTTCAAAACAACCTAAAGTAAAAAGAAATTTTTTTACATTTTCTTTACCTTCAACACTTTTCACCTGAAATGTCTGACCAATATTTGCTTTTGATAAAACCATAGACTCCCACCTACTTCTTTGTCAATAATATAACTCTCTTATTGATAAAGAGTATCATTTTCATCTCAAAATGTCAATAGCTTATGTTAAATTTTTGTGAGTTTTGTGAGTTCATATGAATCCTTTGATTCCCTTCCTATTCTTTCAAATTTTATCCGAAATAAAATTTTTGATTTAAATCATTCATAGAAGTTATATAATGTGCAGCTACTACATATTTATGTATATGATAGTCAAGCTAATGAGCAGGAGGATGTAATGAAAAGAATATATGTAATACTCATTTTACAAATACTTATTTGGGTGGCATCTACTATAAGCTATAGTTACAGCGAAGAAATTCGGCTATATGAAAAATATAACGCTGTAATTACTAATATTGATAAGGAAGTTAGAGATGGTGGGGAAATATATACAATCCAGGCAAGATTTATTGATGGCCCTTACGAAAACAATATTATTCAATTTGAGCATATTCCCATAGAGGGAACACGCTCAGATCTTTCTTTGAAACCAGAAATGTCTATTATAGTAAGTCTTCAAATTGTAGATGGAGTTATAGATCGTGCCAATTTGCATGATATAGAAAGAAGAAATACATTGAAAATAATTTCAATTATTTTCCTCTGTCTGCTGGTTATTTTTGGAGGTTTAAGGGGAATCGGTGCTGCCTTATCACTATTATTTACAATGTTTCTAATTCTTTTTTGTTTAGTTCCTTTGATATTAAAAGGAGTTGAGCCTATATTTGCTGCAATCTTGACTGCTTCACTTTCTATACTCATAAGCTTCTTGTTGATAAGTGGATTAAGCAAAAAAAGTTTTTGTGCAATAATAAGTACAATTGGAGGAACAATCATTGCAGGTTTATTTGCGTACCATTTTGGTAATCTTATGGCTTTAACAGGACTTTCGGAGGATCATATTCAGACCTTTGTAAGGTATAGTGATGTAAAGATAAATTACAGAGGTTTACTGTTTAGCGGAATCATTATTGGTGCAATGGGTGCTATTATGGATGTGAGTATGTCTATTACCTCCTTTATTTTTGAAATAAAAGATAAGTATCCTAACACCACAGCACAATCTCTCTTTAAATCAGGACTTAATGTTGGCAAGGATATGATGGCTACAATGTCAAATACGCTAATATTGGCTTATGCCGGTGCATCACTGCCACTGTTCTTACTTTTTACTTCGATGGAAATTCCTTTTTTAGATGCCATAAATTTAGAATTTATATC
>JAGXRU010000251.1 GCA_018335765.1 Alkaliphilus sp. | reverse complement strand
TACCGCCCCGCCAATAAACGGAAGCTCTGTTTGATAATCCATTTTATAAAAAGACAATATTTCTCTCAATTTTTCTAATGGATCTCCATAAAAGGTTGTGGTATTGCCATCTTTGTGAATATCTATTTTGCTATTTTTACTTTTAAATATTAAAAAAGGATTATATCCAATAAAGGAATATCTTCCAAGCTTTTTGGGATCAATTGCACTATCTAAAAAAAAACTATAAGGTTCATCCTTGACAAGTGAAAATAATTCGAAACTATTTAGATTTGTATCAATACTCTTGATCAACATTTTTACACCCACTTGTCCGTTTTTTTGCTTCTATTAAGAAGTTTTCTAAAATCTCCATTCCCATTTCTGTTAATATCGCTTCAGGATGGAATTGAACTCCTTCTACTAGATAATCCTTATGCTTTATACCCATAATTTCCCCTTGCATGGTTTCTGATGTGATTTCAAAACATGCAGGCAAGGATTCTCTTTCTATTACAAGTGAGTGATATCTTGTTACTTTTAATGGATTAGGAAGATTTATAAAAACACCTTTATTCATGTGTTGTATTGAATGTACTTTTCCATGTACCGGTTCTTTTGCTTTTATGATGTTTCCACCAAACACTTGCCCAATGGTTTGATGTCCAAGACATATACCCAAAATAGGTATTTTCCCTTTAAAAGTTTTTACCACATCCATGCATATTCCTGCCTCGTTGGGTGTACAAGGTCCAGGAGATAAAACAATCATGTGCGGACTTAACTTTTCTATCTCATCTAAAGTAATATGGTCATTTCTATATACCAATACTTCTTCATTTAAACATTCTAAATATTGAACCAAATTGTAAGTAAAAGAATCATAATTATCAATCATTAAAATCAAAAAAACACTCCTTCCTATATCATGCCCCACATGAAATGATTTGCCTTTAAATAGATTCAATAATCAAATTGAGGTTCTTCTCCATTCGAAAATCTTTTGCACTGATTTATTACAAGACAACCACTACAAGGACGAGAAATTTTATCACTCCTGTAAAGTATTTTATCCATATGAGAATTTTGTTGACCTTCGTTGCGATGATTTCTTACTGCACTAGTAATCAGTTTTTTTTCTTGGCTGGTATACCCACTATCCTCAAGTATTTCTAGCGCGAGATCTGCACTTGCATCAGCATGGTCAACTCCCTCAAGATATTCTTTCCATCTACCTATGTCATGAGAAATAGCAGCTGCATATATAACATCTTTGGGAATAGAAAGATTTTCTTCTAATGCTAGTATGTATGAAATCCTGGCAACATCAATTGCATGACGAAGATCATGACAACAGAATATACGATTTTTTTCTGCTTGAGCATTTTTGTTTAAGCAATCAATAAATTTGGGGTGATCAAGTATTTTATTTACTCTTTGCACAAAATTTCCCCCTGTTTTTTATCGAAATCATATTTGATATTTGCTTTAGATATTTCTTTGCAGTCGCTATATTTTCTCGATGCAAGAGATATATCTCTATTATTATATCGACTGTCTGTTCTTTTATCAACCTAGAAAAATAATGACGCTCCACCGTAATTCTAGTGACACTGGAAAAAAATAGAATTGCAAACAAATGCTTGCAACTCTAGTTTTTAAATGATTTTGGCTTCCCGAGTATCTCTGCCATAATAATTCCATTTAGGACATTATGATTGTTAAGAAATTGATTTGTTTTACCAATTTCTTTCCTGCGAATGAAGTCACCTGAAGAATCATGTGCAATCACCCCTGATATGTTTACTGTTCTCTCAAAAGTTTTCCTTTGTGATTTATTGTAACCCTCTAGCATATCTTTATTTTCCCTATGTGAAATTGATACAATATCAAGATTTTCAATATCGCTATTATCATTTAGAACATTATCAGCATCATATCCTGTGATCGGTTTGTTATTACTAATATCGGTATCTGGGACTCTTTCCATTTTTATACTCCGAGTTGTTTTTTTTCTGAATCTGCTGATAATTGCCACTAATATGAAGATAAATGGTAATATGTTTTCGATATACTCCATCTCACCACATCCTTATTTCAAAATTTGTGGGATAACTGAGGTTCTGTTATCCTACTTATTAATCATTTTATTTTCATCTGCATTTGTACCCATGTTCGAAATATTTTTTCTCATGTTCGTATCAGCTTCAATATTTCGCAAATTATAATAATCCATTACACCTATTTTTCCTTCCCTTAATGCATATGCTATTGCCCTTGGAATCTCTTCTTCAGCTTCAACTACTTTTGCTCGCATTTCCTGAACAGCTGCAACCATTTCTTGCTCCTTAGCCACGGCCATCGCCCTTCTTTCTTCTGCCTTTGCTTGAGCAATCCTCTTATCCGCTTCAGCCTGATCTGTTTGAAGTTGGGCTCCTATATTTCTGCCTATATCAATATCGGCAATATCAATTGACAATATTTCAAAAGCAGTTCCTGCATCTAGCCCCTTAGCTAGAACAGTTCTAGAAATCGAATCAGGGTTTTCCAGCACCTCTTTGTGAGTTTGAGAACTCCCTACAGTTGTTACAATCCCCTCACCAACCCTAGCAATAATAGTTTCCTCTCCGGCACCGCCTACGAGCCTTTCAATATTGGCTCTTACAGTAACTCTTGCCTTTACTATTACTTCGATTCCATTTTTTGCTACTGCCGATACCTTTGGAGTTTCAATCACTTTAGGATTTACACTTACTTGAACTGCTTTTAATACATCTCTTCCTGCTAGGTCGATTGCTGCGGCCCTCTCAAATTCCAAGGGTATTTCTGCCCTCTGAGCAGCAATTAATGCATTCACTACACTATCAACATTTCCACCTGCTAAATGATGGGCTTCAAGCTTGTCGATATTAAGAATTAAACCAGCTTTTGTAGCTTTAATAAGCGGATTAACTATTCTTGATGGTGAAACCCTCCTAAACCTCATTCCTATAAGCGTAAATATTCCTATCTTTACTCCTGAGAAAAAAGCTGTCATCCACAGACCTACTGGCACAAAGCTAAACAATAAGCCTAGAAGCATAAATACCACAATAATCATAATACCAAAACCTATTAATGTTTGCATATGTAACCTCCTAACTAATTTTTCTTACTACAATTTTTCTTCCTTCCACGCTAATTACCTGAATTTTTTCATCTTTTTCAACATATTCTCCTCCGGTTACTACATCTACTCTTTCATCATTAATTAATACCGTTCCTGAAGGACGCAGTGATGTAAAAGCAACCCCTTCTACTCCAAGTAAGTTATTTTTTGATATTATAGACGTAAAACCTTCATCCTTCGTTAATTCTGCTCCTAAAATAATTCGGTCAAAAAATCTATTTCTGGGGGCATACTTTAATAGCAGTACCGCAGCAATTACCGTGAATAGTAGTGCAATAAGCAAAGATGAAATACCTAAGGCTACCGAATCTGCAGCTAAGATTATACTGACAATTATACAAATTACTCCTCCTAACCCTGGTGCTCCAAACCCTGGTACAATGGCTTCAATAAATAGTAGTAATATCCCCGTCACAAAAATTAACACAATAGCTGTAGTTGCATTTCCTGCTAATATACTTCCACCAAAAAATATGACAAATGCTATTAGTCCAATTGTGCCACCAACTCCGAAACCAGGAGTTAATATTTCGATTAGTAACCCAATAAAGCCTAAGCTTAAAAGTATTGGTAATATGACGGAACTAGAAACTGCCTGAGCAATTTTTACCTTAAAATCCTGTTCAACTATAATAATATCCGTGTACTCGATATTTAATGTCTCTAATATATCTTCATATGTATTTTCAACATAATCAACGAATCCAATTCTTTCTGCCTCTTTGGTCGTTAAATTTAAAAGTTCTCCCTCACGGACGATAAATTTGTTCTTATCTTGGGGGTCAACTATTTCAATTCGTCGGTCTGCCATTGCCTCTACAATCCTTGGGTCTCTTCCCCGCTGCTGTGCAGTGCTTCTAAGTTCGCTTTTCCAATAAGAAATATTTTTTTCAGTAAAAGGCACGGTTTCAGCTGAACCAATCGTACTGCCATTTGCCATTACAAAATTTTCAGAAGCAATTGCCAAAAGTACACCTGCAGATTCCGCTCTGTTATTAACGAAGGATACTGTTTTCAATGGTGCTTTCATGATTATATCTCTAATCTTCGTTGCCTGATCTATCATCCCCCCTAAGGTATCAATTTCAAATATCAATGCAACAGAATTCGGATCATTAACAGCTCTTTCAACAGAACTTTTTATGAATTGCATGGTAGCAGGATTTATTTCACCTTTTATAGGTATTACATAAACATTTTGTGAATTTTGAGCATCTGCATATACGAAAGTAATAGAAATCAGCATAATTATAGTTAGTATCATTATTTTTCTGAATAGTTTTTTCAAAATTATTCACCCCCTTCCTAATATTAGTATAATACACAAATTCGGTTTGTCCTAAACATTTCATTTTTCTTGTGTTTCAAAACCGATCAATCCTATAACATCAAAAAGACCTAATGCAATTAACATTAGGTCCTGATTCTATTAAACTTATTGCAAAAACTGTTTAACAATTTTGTTGACTAATTTTCCATCAGCACGTCCCTTAACCCTAGGCTGAAGGGCAGACATTACTTTCCCCATATCTTTTGGGCTATTTGTACCCACCTCATGAATTACTTGGGTTACAATTTGAGTAATCTCATTTTCTGTCAGCTGACGAGGTAAATACTCCATTAAAATTTCTATTTCTTCCTTGGCTTCGTTTACCAAATCTTCTCTATTGCCCTTGGCAAACTCTTCAATGGCATCCCTTTTTTGTTTCACCTGCTTAGACATGATATCGATAATGTCTTCATCATCTAATGCAATCCTGTTATCCACTTCCACCTGTTTAATGGCAGCCCTTAACATGGTTATTACAGATTTTCGAAGCTGTTTTTTCTCTTTCATTGCATCCTTGAGGTCATTCATTAATCTTTCTTTGAGGGACATTTATAACACCTCTTTAGAATTTCTTAGCATTCTTTCTTCTTGCAGCCTCAGCTTTCTTTTTGCGTTTTACGCTAGGTTTTTCATAATGCTCTCTTTTTCTTACTTCTGATAGAACACCAGATTTAGCACATGAACGCTTAAATCTACGAAGAGCACTTTCAAGAGTCTCGTTTTCCCCAATTTTTACTTGTGACATTAATTCTCCCTCCCTCCGCTAGCAATCTTGTGCTGTGTCTATAGCATTAAAGGCACTATAAAACAATCCAAGAACCGCATAATACTATGCTATTATATATTAAATTGATAAGTTATGCAACTTATTTTTAACCTGGCGGCCACTGCAATTGTCTTCCACCTAATATATGAAAGTGGAGATGATTTACTGTTTGCCCTCCTAGAGCTCCACAATTATTTATAATTCTATATCCATCACTTAAACCCAACTCCTTAGCCAATTTCTTTATAGTGAGATGAATTTGTCCTATAAGCAAAAGGTGTTCTTCTTTCATCTCATCTATAGAATCAATATGTATTTTGGGAATAACAATAACATGGATAGGTGCCACAGGATTAATATCAAGAAATGCTAAAGACATTTCATCCTCAAACAATATTTTAGATGGCAAATCCTTTGATGCGATTTTACAAAATATGCAATCTGACATATAGTTCAACTCCATTCAAGTATTTCCAATATATTATATTTCAACATAAAACACAAAATTCCTTTTTATATAATAGGAAAGTGCTACTTTTCTATTATATAAAAAGAGGGGTTGTAGGGGATGAAATCCCATGCCGCTTTCAGGAAGGTGCTCAGACAGCTCTGCTGTCGTCGAAGGAAACCTAGGGTTTCCTAGCGAAAGCATCAAAGATGCTTTTTTTATGTACAAAATTTACACCAAGTGACCTTTTATACTATCATCACCCTCTAATTCAGTCAAAACAACCGGAAGAAGTTTGCCCTTTATATTATCACTTGAATGACATAATACACGGATATAGTTGTCAGTAAGTCCCTCATATAATCCTTTGTCTTTTATTTCTGTTTCAAACAATACTTCTTTCGTATGGTTTAAGAATTTTTCGAGGTGGTTTATCATAATTTTTTTTGACAACTCAATCAACTCTTCACTTCTTTTATTTTTTACCTGTGAAGGAACTTGATTTTCGTAACTAGCAGCAGGAGTACCTTTTCTGGGAGAGTATTTGAATACATGTATTTGACTAAACTGAATTGTTTTTATAAATTCTCTTGTTGCTAGGAATTCATCTTCTGTTTCTCCGGGGAAACCCACCATTATGTCAGTTGTAAGAGATACCTCTGGTATACGGCTCCTTATAGCATCAACTATTGCTTTATAATCTTTAGTAGTATATTTTCTGTTCATTCTTTTAAGAGTGGTGTCACAACCACTTTGAAGGGAAAGATGGAAGTGAGGGCAAACTTTTTTGTATTGACTTAGTCGATCTATAAATTCATCAGTCATAATGGTAGGCTCAATTGAGCTGAGTCGTATTCTCTCTATACCCTTGACATCATGAACAGAATCAATCACATCCAATAGACATATATCGCCAATATCCTTACCGTAGGAAGCCACATGAATACCTGTGAGCACAATTTCCTTGAAATTATTTTGAACCAACCTTTCAACTTCGGCCTTGATGTCGTGAATTTTTCTGCTTCTTATATTTCCTCTAGCATATGGAATAATACAATATGTGCAGTATTGGTTACAACCTTCTTGAATCTTTAAAAACGCCCTGGTCTTTCCCAGAATATCTCCTATGGTTAAGGCTTCAAATTCACTAATCTCCATGATATCCTTGACCGCATTTATCTTGCTGTTTTCCTTTTGAATTTTTTCTACATACTCAACTATTTTATTTCTTTCATTTGTACCCAAAACAATATTGACCCCTTCAATTGCCATGACTTCCTCAGGTGCTGTCTGAGAATAACATCCTACTACCGCAATAATCGCTTCAGGATTGATCTTCTTAGCCTTTCTTACAAACTGTCTGGATTTCCTATCACCAATATTTGTTACTGTGCAGGTGTTGATTACATAGACATTAGCATTTTCTTCGCTATCAACTGTTAAATATCCTGCAGCATTAAAAAGTTCTCCCATGGCTTCTGTTTCATACTGATTTACTTTGCAGCCAAGGGTATAAAATGCCACTGTCTTCATTTATACACCTCCCAAATCACCTAATTCATACATAACTATACTTAATGAAATTAACCCTGCAGTTTCAGTTCTTAAAATTCTTGGTCCTAAGGTAACAGGAATCGCTCCGCAATCTTTAGCAGCTTCAATTTCATTTTCTTCAAAACCACCCTCTGGGCCTACAATTATTCCTATTCTTTTTATCAGCTTTTTATGCTTAAAGGCTTGTCTCATACTGGATTTTAACTCTTTTTCATAAGGAACAAGCATTAAATCGTAATCAGAAATACTATTCAAAAGCTCGTTGAAGCTCAATGGCTCTAAAATCCTTGGTATAACACCACGTTTGCTCTGTTTTGCTGCTTCCTCCGCAACTTTTTGCCATCGCTCTACTTTTTTTTCTTCGGTTTTTTTGTCTTTTATTTGTACGATGGTTCTTTCAGTTATAACAGGTACAATAGCATGAATGCCCATCTCTGTGCACTTTTGTATAATATAATCCATTTTACTAGCTTTTGGTATGCCTTGAAAAAGTGTTACCTCTACATTTGATTCTGTAAGCGTCTTGTATTTTGTCAGAATCTTTAACTTGATACCAGATTTATCCAAATAACAGATTTCTCCAATATACTCGTTATTATTTCCATCGCAAATTTCTATTTCATCTTTTTCTTTCAGCCGTAATACCTTTGCTATATGTTTAACATCATCAGAATCAGTTATTATAATGACATCATTTTCCTCTTGGATATTCTGTTTGTCTACAAAAAATCTATGCATTTTTTGTTTCATCCTTTATTTTTGATATTATTACTACCCATTCACCTATATTATTTATTTCTATAATTTCAAGTCCGTTTAATATCAGTGCATCTCTTACCTCATCTTTCTTGTGAAGAATTATTCCGGATGCAATAAAAATTCCATTTTCCTTTAAATATTCTTTTATATCGGTTGCAAGTATTATTATTGTATCTGCAATAATGTTGGCAACAATAATATCAGCGGTTTCAGAAATCACATCCATCAAGTTCCCTTGAGAGATGCTAACTATATCTTCCACATGATTATGCAAAACATTTCTATTTGAAACAGAAATAGCCACAGCATCAAGATCAACGCCAATAACCTTGCAGGCCCCAAGCTTTGCAGCAGAAATTGATAAAATCCCACTTCCACAGCCAATATCAAAAACTACACTGTCAGGCTTCACATATTTCTCAAGCTGTTGTACGCACATTACGGTTGTTTCATGGGTTCCAGTTCCAAATGCCATGCCTGGATCCATCTCTATAATAAGATCATCCACTTCGGATTCATATTCTTCCCAAGAGGGCTTAATCACTACTTTATTCCCTATTTTTAAAGGCTT